>JAFATG010000171.1 GCA_019244055.1 Acidobacteriaceae bacterium
GAAAAAGGTGGTAAGCGCCATGAGGTGCCTTGCCATCCGAGTCTCGAGGAATACCTGAACGCCTGGGTCAGCGGCGCTGCAATTACCCGTGACAAAAAGGGACCACTCTTTCGCAGTATGGGCAAGGGCGACCGGCTCGGCGATAAAGCAATGTCCAGATTCGACGTGCTGCACATGATAAAGCGTCGAGCCGAGTCAGCTGGCCTGCCCTACTCCACTTGCTGTCATACGTTCCGGGCCACCGGAATTACCACTTACCTGGAGAATGGCGGCACGCTGGAGCATGCCCAGACCATCGCCAATCACGAATCGCCGCGCCGACCAAGTTGTACGATCGCACCCGCGAGGAACTTTCGTTTGAAGAGGTAGAGCGGATAAGAATCTGAGCGAACGTGGGCTGCTTCTTGTCCCCTAGGCGCGCCTATGATTTCACGCGTGCAGCAGATTTGGGCAGATTATTGATCCAATGTTCACCGGCAAAGGTAAGCAACTTACAATTTTCATTGGCGAGAGTGACCAATATCACCATCAGGCGCTCTACATGGCGATTGTCGAGATGCTGCGCCGGGCGGGATGTAGCGGTGCCACCGTCACCCGTGGAGTAGCCGGCTTCGGTGCGTCCTCGCTAATTCACACCGCCACAATCCTGCGCCTTTCCTTGGATCTCCCGATAGTTATCACCGTCGTTGAGCATCCGGAGAGAATCGAGCGAATCCTGGGCCCCTTGCGGGAGATGGCACCCGCGGCACTAATCGTTGTGCACGACGTGGAAGTTGTGCAATCAGGAGCGCCATTTAAGGAAGGGTTGCCAGATGTCACGGTCGCCGAAGTGATGCGCCAGAAGGTGACTATTGTAGATCCCGACAGTCCGATCACCCGTGTGATTGAGCTGCTCCTGGACAAGGGCTTCACCGCCCTACCGGTGGTTGACGGAGCGGGCAAGCTGGTTGGAATGGTCAGCGACAATGATCTACTGACACGCGGGGGAATGAGGATCACGATTAGCCTGAAGCGAGCTACTAACCCGGAGTTCGTTCGGGGACTGCACGAGTCGCTAGAAGACCCGCACCATAAAGTGTCGGAGGTGATGACGACCGACGTAGTGACAGCGCGTCCCGATATGGTCTTGGGGCGTGCCGCGCGTCTGATGGTCGAGAAGCATGTAAAGCGACTGCCTGTCGTGGACGAGAGCGGAAAACTAATGGGAATCCTGGGCCGCCTCGACATCCTCAACACAATAGCGGCCGTGCATCTTCCGCAATGGCATTCCGCGGCACGCGCCCCCGTCCCTGGAGGGTTGGTGGGCGAAGTGATGACCCGCGAAGTTCCAACTGTCCCTGAATCCGCAACCTTGGAGCAGATTTTCGAATTATTGGTCGCGTCAACTCATAAACGCGTCGTCGTCGTCGACGAGCACTCTCGTGTTAGCGGGATCATCGCCGATTCGGATTTGATTTCCAGAGTCACTCGCGAGAGCTGGCCAAGTGTACTAGAGGTTTTAGTTTCGAAAGTCCCGATCGAAAAGATCGCCGGCAGCGCCCGCCGGCATCTGCAGAAACTGCGTGCCCGCACTGCGAAGGAACTCATGACCCCCGATATAATTACCGTCCAGCAAGAAATGCCCGTAGCAAGCGCGCTGGCTTTGTCCGCTACTCGGCGGGTGAAAAGGCTGCCGGTGGTAAACGTCGAGGGTAAACTCGTTGGTATCGTGGGGCGGACGGAAATGATGAGAGCGCTGCTGGCCGGGAGCAGAGTGCACACGGCGCCTAGGGTGCTGCAAATCCTGCTGGTGGCGCTGGGCGGCGGTATCGGCTCGGCCGCTCGTTATGTGGTCGGCGGCTGGTTTGCGATTCGTTTCGGCGCGGCGTTTTCCTATGGAACTTTAGTTATCAACGTTAAGCTTCATAATAGGATTGTTTCTCGCCTTCGCTCAGGACCGAATATGGCTCGGTCCCAACTGGCGCGTGTTCTTCGCGGTCGGCTTGGTGGGAGGCTACACTACCTTTTCGACCTTCGAG
>JAFATG010000310.1 GCA_019244055.1 Acidobacteriaceae bacterium
AAGAGAGATTCCGAGGTCGATGCTCGAGATTATTGACGATGCAGCCCATTTCACGCCGCTCGAACAACCCAATATGGTAACTGCACTGTTACAACGCTGGATGACGAGCTGACCGAGCCCCGAGCGCATTTATCCGACATCAGGCTCTATATCACTCCATGCTGCGGTAGGCCTCAACCACCATGAATTCACTCCACGTGTTCCAGTCCTCAGATTTCTCACCTCGCCATGTGAAGTGCGCTTCGGAGATGTTCGTATAAGTGGCGCGGGTATACGCGTGGGCGGCCACCGGCTCTTTGAAGACGTAGACAATCGATCCGCGGTCGAAATGGACGCCACCGAGCTCCTCCGGCCCAAGGTCGATCCACGTTCCAGCCAACGCGTTTAGCCATTTCATCTTCCAAGTCTGCTTGGCAGCATCATACGTGTTGCTCACATCGCCATTTGCCGATGAGAAACGCGACTTTGGAGAGTGCCGCAGCCGCATTGGGATTGGCTTTACCGAACTCATGCTCGACCTGGTCCGTGGGGCATTATCCTCCGGTGCGGCTCCTTGCCGAGGGGTTGTAATACTCTTCTCAATAATGAAACGTTCACATCAAAATCTCTTGCATTTGCTCGCTCTGCGCACTGGCATGAGGCCAAAACACCTGGTCGGCGTCCTAGTCCTGCTCGCGTGCGCAGGAACCGTTTCCGCGACTGATCTGGTCATTCATTTTCCCGATAAGACGTCCATTTCCCGTAAGAGTGTGCAATACGAGTGCGACGGCAACGGAGCGAAGATCGGCGTACCGGCTGGTCCCTTCACAGTGGAGTACATTAATGGCGGAGGAAACAGTTTGGCCATTGTGCCTATCTCCGGGAGGTCACTTATTTTCTCCAATGTTATTGCCGGCTCGGGGGCTCGCTACACCGCAAGACAATACATTTGGTGGGAAGCCGGCGGCGGCGCAACGCTCTACTCCGAATCACTGGCCGGTAAGATGCAATCGACCTGCCATCCAGACAGCGCCAAGTAACGGCCATCGGCCGAGCGAGCATTCGCCGCTCTGCGCCGTCCATACTAAAGACTGGACATGAGCGGCATACCACAAGAAAAGCAGATCGCGCTCGTCGATCGCCTGACACAAGCTTGCGGCGGGAGCTATTCGCCGGAGGTACGGCGGCGGTACTTCATTACCGGTCCGCAATGGGCGGTGTCGTATCAGGGGCAAGCAGTATTCCATGCTCCCGTCCGAGCACCGATCACGTTCGAGACGGTTATCGAGGAATACAGCAAGATCGGCATCGGTTATTGGTGCACGCACGATACCGATGTAATTCCAGCCAACGACCTGTTTACGACGCGACAGGACGAGATTGTAGGCCGTATCAAGAACGCGCTCGAAAAGTACAGACTGAAATGTTCCATGGTGACGGCGGAAACATTTCACCATCCAGTGTGGGCAGCCGGTCCGGCGGCAGAATCTCCCGAGCTTCGCGAATATGCCAGACGTCGCTTAGCAAATAATGTTGCCATCGGGCACGAACTGGGAGCGCAATTCGCCGTCTACTGGCCGGGCATGCTGGGCTATTACACGCAAGGCGCGATTGATGAAACTCAGACCCTGAGATGGTTTGCGGACGGACTCAATGCGGCTTGCGAGGCGGACATCGAGATCGCGAAACAAAAGAACCGACCTACGCTGAAGCATTGCTTGGAGGCGAAGCCCTTTGAGCCGCAGGCCGAGATCCTGCTACCCACCTCCGATGCCATGCTGACGTTCATCTTCTCGGGGCTTCTGAAGCATCCGGACATGGTCGGACTCAATCCCGAATATCTGCATGAGTTGATGTGGGGCGCCGCGCCTCGGGCCGCACTGGCGCGCGCTTTACTGTGCGGGAAGCTATTTCACTTCGACATTAATGACGGGTACAGGCTCAAGCACGATGTCGATATCGCGATTGGCTTGGTCAATCCGCTCGACTGGCTGAACGTGCTTGTTCTGCTTCGCAGCCATGAATATAAAGGTCCGTTTAATCTCGATTACAAGCCGCCGCGAACCACAAGCAATCACGGAGTGTTCGCAGTCAGTGTTCCCACGATGGTGGACCGTTTCATCACGCTGTGGGAAATGGCTGGCGAGGTCATTTCGGACCCGATCGTCAAGGAAGCAACGGATGCCCTGAAGGCGGGCGGCACAGGCGCGGATCCGAAGGATGTGGAGTCAGTGGTAAAGGCCAACAGAGAATTACTTTCGCTGCATGAGCTGATCGGCCACAGGTTATTCCAGATTCTGATCGGAGCGCATCGCGGGCGGACGTATAGCTTGTAAACGGCGCCACACTGGATGCAGAGTGCCGAAACGAAAAGCACTTACGGAAAGCCAGATACGCCGGATCGCAAAAGCGCTGGCTGATCCCAGGCGGCACGACATCTTGAAAAAGGTTGGCGCGAGGACTCACGGCGTCGCCTGCGCGGATTTGCGCGAATGCCAACCCGTGAGCGCGGCCACGCTCTCACATCACCTCAAAGACTTGGAGGCGGCAGGGCTTATTACGATCGTCCGAAGGGGCAAATTTGCCGACATCATTCTCCAGCGGGACGTTCTGGAAGCGTATCTTAACCATTTGCGGGCAATTTGAGCGACCGGCTGAATCCTCGCCCTGAGGCTTCTCATCATTTAGACGGTTATCGAATTATCAAAGCAAGACAATTCGAGCCGGAGAAGAGGAAAACATGAGCAAGCTGACAAATAAGGTGGCAGTGGTAACAGGCGCGTCGAAAGGGATCGGCGCAGGAATTGCGAAGGCGCTGGCGGCCGAGGGCGCATCCGTAGTTGTGAATTATGCCTCCAGCAAAGAGGGCGCCGAGCGGGTGGTTTCAGAGATTGTGGAAAAAGGAGGTAAGGCAATTGCAGTACAGGGGGATGTGGCCAAAGCATCCGATGTGCAACGAATTTTTTCCGAAACGAAGCGGGTCTTTGGAAAGGTAGATCTGCTCGTGAACAACGCGGGCGTGTACCAGTTTGCCCCGCTCGATGAGATCACAGAGGAGCAATTTCACCGGCAGTTCAACACGAATGTGCTGGGGCTCATTTTGGCGACCCGGGAAGCGGCCAAGCACTTCAACGGCGACGGTGGAACTATCATCAACGTCGGTTCAGCCGTGACCCAGTTGACGCCACCCGCGTCCGCCGTTTACACCGCAACCAAGAGCGCTGTAGATGCCGTAACTCGCGTGCTCGCGAAAGAGCTAGGTCCGAAGAGGATTCGTGTAAACTCCATCAATCCCGGAGTAGTGGAGACCGAAGGAGTACACAGCGCAGGATTTCTGGGAACCGACTTCCAGAAACAGCTCGAGGCGCAGACGCCGCTGGGCCGGATTGCACAGCCGGAGGACATTGCGCCTATCGCCGTTTTTCTGGCATCGCAAGATTCAGGATGGTTGACGGGAGAAACCGTGTTGGCATCCGGCGGACTGCGTTAAGTCCAGGTATTCAGCGTTTCCTGCGCTAACCACCGGCTATCGCAGCGACGACCAGAAACGGCTCCATACCCTTAACGACTGCTTCGGGCAGCGGAGCGTCGGGTGATTCGTGGGACAGATCTTCTTGACAGGCGAAGAATCGCACGAATGCCCGGCGCTGCTGCGTGACATGATCGCGGATGGTCCCGCGGAGCGTTGGAAACGCGGCTTCGAGAGCGTCGAGGACCGCGCGCTGCGTGACCGCACCCGTAACATCGAGCTTCACCTCGCCATCGATGTGCGCCAGCGTCCGGAGATGGGCCGGTAGCACCACTCGTATCATTGCAAGGTCTGGACCTCGACGGACAATACAGCCGGCAAATCGCGGACAATGGGCATCCAGTGATCTCCGGCATCGGGCGATGCGTACACCTGCCCACCGGTAGTGCCAAAGTACACACCGCAGGAATCGAGCGAATCGATCGCCATGGCGTCGCGCAACACGTTCACGTAGCAGTTGCTCTGCGGCAAGCCGTCTGAGAGCGCCTCCCATTCGTTACCGCCTTTACGGCTGCGATAGACGCGCAGCTTTCCTTCGGGCGGATAGTGCTCGCCATCGCTCTTGATCGGAACGACGTAAATGGTTTCGGGCTCGTGCGCGTGAACGTCGACCACAAATCCGAAATCGGTAGGTAGGTTACCGCTGATCTCCTGCCACGAGTCTCCCGCGTTGTCGCTGCGCATCACGTCCCAGTGCTTCTGCATGAACAGCACGCCCGGTCGCGAGCGGTGCATGGCCATTCGATGTACACAATGACCAACTTCGGCCATCGGGTCCGGGATGTATTGCGAGTGCAGTCCGCGGTTGATCGGCCGCCACGTCTTGCCACCGTCGTCGGTTCGGAATGCGCCCGCGGCTGAGATGGCGATGAACATACGATTCGGATCGCTTGGATCGAGCAGAATGGTGTGCAGACACAGACCACCCGCGCCAGGTTGCCAGCGTGGCCCAGAGCCGTGGCCGCGCAGTCCAGGAAGTTCCTGCCATGTCTGGCCGGCATCGGCGGAACGGAAAAGAGCGGCATCTTCGATCCCGGCGTAAACGGTGTCGGGATCGGTCAGCGACGGTTCGAGGTGCCAGACCCGCTTGAATGCCCAAGGGTGCGGTGTACCGTCGTACCACTGATGGGTGCCCGCTTCGCCTTCGTATGCGAACTGATTACCCACTGGTTCCCAGGTCTTGCCACCATCGTTCGAGCGCTGTATTACCTGCCCGGACCAGCCGCTGCACTGTGACGCATAGAGACGGTTCGGATCGGCCGGCGAGCCCTTCATGTGATAGATCTCCCAACCCGCGAAGTGGGGACCGCTGACATCCCAGCGTTCGCGTTTTCCATCAGATGTCAACACGAACGCCCCCTTGTGCGTGCCGACCAGTACCCGTACGCTACTCATTTTTAGTCTCCTCTTTCATTTATTTTGGCGCCGCCGTTCGCGGCGATTTTCTTATGACAGCACGATTTCGTCGAGCCGAAGCGCAGCCACTCTCGTCGTGGTGAGCCTTTGCCACAGTATCAATGTCCTTTGAAGCATGCAAGCGGCACGGCGAGGCGGATCAAAAGGCCTCACTGCCCTGCACTGCGCGGGCGTATTGTGGGAATAGCTATGGCGATCAATCTGACTGTGAACGGACGGTCGAGCACCGTCGATGCGCCCGGCGACACTCCCCTTCTCTGGGTCATCCGGGACGTTTTAAATCTCCACGGAACAAAGTACGGTTGCGGAATTGGCCAGTGCGGCGCATGCACCGTGCATCTGAATGGGCAGCCAGTGCGCTCATGCCTCACTCCTCTCTCGAAGGCCGCGAGCGCACACATCACCACCATCGAAGGGCTCTCGCCGAATGGTTCACATCCACTGCAGATTGCCTGGCGTGACATTGACGTTCCGCAATGCGGTTATTGCCAGGCGGGGCAGATCATGTCGGCGGCGGCCCTTCTTGTCGAGCATCCGAGGCCAACAGATCAGGAGATTGATACCGCGATGAACGGAAATCTCTGCCGCTGTGGAACGTACTTGCGAATTAGGGAGGCGATACACAAGGCCGCAGCCATGCACGCGAGCAACGGCTCTGAGAAAGGAGGCCTGTAGACATGCGAGTAACACGCCGCTGTTTCCTGCGAGTAACCGCGCTTTCTGGCGGGGGCATGCTGCTGGGCGCCTACATAGAACCGAAAGTTTCCGCACAGCCTCAGGCTGCGCCGCCGCTCGAGCCGACTTCCTTTGTCAAGATCGCGCCGGACGGCACCGTCACGCTTATTTCTCGGAATCCGGAGATCGGGCAAGGCGTGAAGACGATGCTGCCGATGCTGATTGCGGAGGAACTGGAGGTCGACTGGACCTCAGTCAGAGTCGAGCAAGCTAATTTCGACGCTAAGTATGGGCTGCAAACTACGGGGGGAAGCCGTGCTGCCTCGAACAACTGGCTTCCGATGCAGCAAGTGGGCGCGGTGGGGCGCGAGATGTTGATTGCCGCCGCCGCCAAGACCTGGGGAGTTCCGGCCTCGGAGTGCTACGCAGCACACGGGCGCGTGTATCACCGGCTGACCGATCGCTCCATGGGCTATGGTCAATTGGCGACAACGGCCGCGACGCTCCCCATTCCGGATATGAAATCGGTGAGGTTAAAGCAGCCCAGCGAGTACAAGATTATCGGTCAATCTCAGGCTGGCGTGGACATCCACGACATCGTCTCCGGCAAGCCGATTTTTGGCATCGATTTCACCACGCCTGGCATGCTCTATGCCGTTTACGAAAAATGTCCCGTCTACGGCGGCAAAGTAATGAGCGCCAATCTCGACGAAGTGAAAAAAATGCCCGGTGTGCGGCACGCTTTTGTTGTAGAGAGCCCTCTAAACGTGGGACCCGTCATGGAGGGCGATCCCGGGCTGGAGCCCGGGATCGCGATTGTGGCGGATACTTGGTGGCAGGCCCAATCGGCGCGCCAAAAGCTGAACGTGAAATGGGATGAAGGGCCGGGCGCAGACCAGAGCAGTACGGGTTTTGCTCAACGCGCGGAGCAGCTTTCGAAACAGCCGCCGAATCACACTCTCAAGAATGATGGCGATGTCGAGGCCGCGATTAAATCGTCGGCGAAGATGGTGGAAGCCGCGTACTCGTATCCATTCATTTCGCATGCGCCGCTCGAGCCTCGGAACTGCAGCGCCCATTTCAGAGACGGGAAGCTGCAGATTTGGAGTACCACGCAGCAGCCAGCGCGCGGACGCGCCCTAGTCTCAAAAATTTTAGGGATTCCGGAAGGCGATATTTCGATTAACCTGCTGCGGGCCGGGGGATCGTTTGGCCGGGGTTTGACGAACGATTACATGGTGGAAGTAAGTGCTATCGCGAAGCAGATTGGTGTTCCCGTCAAACTGGTTTGGTCGCGCGAGGACGACATGACGCACGACTACTATCGTCCTGGCGGGTTTCACTTCTTGAGAGCCGGGCTGGATTCTTCGGGCAAAGCGGTTGCCTGGAGCAACCATTTCGTCACCTTTGGAGATGGCGATCACTACTCACCATCCGCCTCGATCGCGCCCGGTGAGTTTCCCGCGGGCTTCATCCCTAACTACTCGCTCAATACATCGCTCATGCCGCTGAGGTTAAAAACAGGAGCGTTGAGGGCGCCGGGCGCGAATGCAATTTCATTCGTCATGCAGTCGTTTGTCGACGAACTGGCGAATGCGGCCGGCAAGGATCCGCTCGAATTCAGGCTGGAACTACTCGGCGAGCCCGGACATCAGATTGTCAACGAGGCCGCGAAGCCGAAAGTGGAGAACGAACCAGCACCGACCAGGAACGCGAGTCGTCCGCAAGCCTATGACGTGGCGCGCATGCGCGGTGTGCTTCAGCTTGTGGCGGAGAAGTCCGGGTGGGGCAAACGCCAACTGCCGAAAGGGACGGGAATGGGCGTCGCGTTTCACTACAGCTTTCAAGGTTACTTCGCGCATGTCGCCGAGGTTAGCGTGACCGCCAACCAGGCACTTAAGGTAAATAAATTCTGGGCTTGCGGCGATGTTGGGAGCCAGATCGTGAATCCGAGTGGCGCCCAAGCGCAAGTGCAGGGCGCGATCATCGATGGCCTGAGCGAGCTAATGCATCAGGAGATCACGCTTGAGCAAGGGCGCGTGGTTCAAAAGAACTACAACCAGCACATGCTCCTGCGGCTCACGCAAGCCCCGCAAATCGAAGTTCATTTTCTGAAGACGGAGAACGCTCCTACCGGGTTGGGCGAACCTGCGCTGCCGCCAGTGATTCCCGCGGTGTGTAATGCGATTTTTGCGGCAACCGGTCAGCGTATCCGCACTCTACCGCTTGCGAACAGCGGGTATAGTTGGGCGTAAGTCCGTTCGATCAGCGCCGTTTACGGAGTGGTCCGGTTGGTTGTCAGGTGCCGACGGTGCCGGCGATTCGCCCCTCCGATCGCACTCGGGGAGCATTGCCTGTATGAAAAGAGCTGCCGTGTTCTTTTTCGTCTGCTCGTGGTGCATGGCACAGCATCATCACGGACCTCCGGCGGAAACGGAGAAGAGCATAGACCTGGCGAAGCTTCCCGCGCCGCAGCACATCACTGGAATCGGATCCAGCCATATACCGATCACAACCAAGTCGTCCGAGGCCCAGCAATGGTTTGATCAAGGGCTGGCGCTGATGCACTGCTTCTGGGATTACGAGGCCCTGCGGGCATTCGAGGAGGCGGTGCGCAAGGACCCGAACTGCTCGATGTGCTACTGGGGTCTATATCGCGCGCTGGAGTTCAGCGACAAGGATGAACAGGCGAAGCAGGAGCTCGACAAAGCGAAAGGTCTTTCGGCGAAAGCGTCCGATCGGGAACAACGTTACATCCGCGCCTACACAGATTCGGTGGATCAGAAAGGCGATGAAGCCGACCATGCATTCGACAAGGAGATGAGCGCGCTGATTCAGCGCTACCCAGACGATCTGGAAGCGAAACTGTTGCTCTCTACTCATCCCGGCCATGGCTATGACGAGAAGGGGGATCCGCGGCCAGGAACGCTCTACGAGCAAGCCATGCTGCGAAGCCTGCTGCAGGATTATCCGGATAATGCGGCAGTGAACCATTATTGGATTCACGCGATGGAGGTCACGGACCGGCCGGAACGAGCACTGCAAAGCGCGGACATTCTCGGTGCTTTGGCGCCGTCCTCCGGACACATGGTGCATATGCCCGGACACATATTCTACCGCGTGGGCGATTATGAGCGCGCCCGGCTGACGTTCCTCAATGCGTTACGAGTGGACCAGGATTACATGGCGAAGCAGCACGTCGCCCCGAAAAACGACTGGAACTATGCGCACAACGTTTCTTATCTGATTGCGGATTGCGCCGAGGAGGGACGTTATACCGAGGCTCTCGAACACGCCCGCACGCTGACCGGTTTGGCGAACGATCCCGATCATTCCGGTAGTCCGTGGTTCTATGTTTTACAGATCGGCAGCACTGAACAGAGACTTGCTATTCGCTTTTGGAAATGGGATGACGTAATCAAGCGTCCGATGCAGTTCGGCGTACCGGACGACAAGGTCAGCCTGTGGGCGCTCGGGTATCGCGATGGACTGGTTCAATATGCGACCGGCATGCGGGCAATAGACGACAATCGATTTCCCGATGCAAAAAATGACGCAACTGTTCTTGACGCCCGCTTGTGGCGCTTGTCTCAACAAGATGTAGCAGACGACCAGAAACCAGCGCGCGATGAGGTCTTGAAGATTTTAGGGACGGCATCGCTGGAGCTGCGGGGCCGACTGGAGTTCGCAAGCGGCGACGTGGAGGAGGGGCGGAAGCTTCTCGAACGAGCGGACGAGAGTGAGCGAAAACTGGGCTATTCCGAGCCGCCTCTGTATTCACGGCCCGCACTGGAAGTTCTCGGCGCCGCCTGGATGCGGGCCGGAAAATTCGAGGATGCTCGTAACGCTTTTCAAAGCGCGCTGGCGCGGCGGCCGAAATCCGGCTGGTGTCTTTACGGCATCGCGGCCGCATGGAACAAGGAGGGCAACCGAAAAGAAGCAGTAGACGCGTACCGAGCGTTTCTAGATGCATGGTCCAACGCGGATTCCGATCTTCCCGAAGTGAAAGCTGCGCAGGCCTACCTGGCTGAAAAGTAGCTCGAGACGGCCGCTGTCTAAGATAAGTACAGTTGCACCCGGAATCGGCAATACATGCGGATCACCGTCTCGCACACGAAATCAAAGCAAGAGGTCACACGAGCCGTCGATCGCTCGTTCGACGATTTGTTTCGGAACATTGGAATAATTCCTATTCAGTTTGTTGAGGAGCGGCGAACGTGGCAAGGATCCACGCTTACTTTTTCGCTCTCTGCGAAGATGGGCTTCGTGAGCACACCAATCAAAGGCACCATCGAAGTCACCGATCGGGACCTCACCATTGACGCTGACCTTGGCTTGTTCGAACGCTTAATTCCCGCTACGAAAGCGAGAGAAGCGATTACGAACCGAGTTCGGGGATTGTTGACGTAGAGTTTGCGGGGTCGAGCATATCGGTGCGGCTAGGGTTTCGTCGTCAAAGCGAGGACTAGTGTCTCCATCACCACCCGATCATCGCGGTAGCCTTCGCGGAACTTCTTATCCGTCTCATAAATGAGGGCAATGGCCTTGGCCAGATGCTCTTTGGTAAAGGCGGTCGCGGTATTCATCACCTGTTCGGCGCGGTCGCGCCATATCCGAACGCCGATTTTCGAAAAGAACGCGACCGCCTGTTGGGGCGAGTTCACCCTCGCTTCCTTCGCGGCGAGAGCCAACCGGAATTGCGTGCTCAGAAACGTCAGCGCGAGGGGAAGGTACTCGCCTTCCCGCACCAGAATATCGAGGGATCGCAGCGCACTCTTGCGATCGCGCTTGCCCAACGCGTTCACCAGCACGACGATCGTGCTTTGCGCGGCATTGGGAACCAGGGCGGTCAAGTCATCCATTGTGACTGGCCGCTCAGCTCCGATATACAACGACAGTTTTTCTATCTCCGCCGCCAGGCGCCCGGCATCTCCGGCGATGGTCTCAAGCAGCACGGCCAGTTCCGCGCCGGCAAGCTTCAGCCCCTGACGCCTCGCAAGATCCTGTGCAAGGAAACGGCTTGACTCCGGTGTAAAGTGATGAAATTCGACCGTGGACGGAACGGCCGAGTAGAACTTCTGAACGCGTTCCAGTTTCGGACGGTCCTCGCCATTGAAATCGTACCGGCTGCACTCGAAGACCAGAACGGTGCCGGGCGCAGGAGAACTCAGGTAGGCCGCCAGGGGCGATGTCTCGGACTTCCCGGACTCATCACCTTCGTCAGCCACGAGTCGTCGTGGCAAGGCCAGCTCCGCGCTGCATACCCAAATCAGACGCTCCGTTGCGAATAGCGAGAGCGACTGCGCATCGTCCAAAACTTCGCGCAGCGTGGTACTTTCGAGATCGGCTTGTGTCAGGCCGTTCTCTCTAGCCGAACCGGGCAGCACGCGCTGGATCAACGCCTCTTTGCAGAGCTTGCGCTGGTATCCTTCTTGCCCGAGAAAGAGATAAGCCGGCTGTAGCTTGTCTTTTGCGATTTTTGCGAGAAACTGCTCCGGTGTCATGCTCGGATACTGGTCAAAAATTCTCGACGACCGAAGTCACGATATCCCGAGCCGCATCCCGGCTGAGGCGGTCGAACGCTGGAGTGCTCTCATCGAACAACAGACGAGGGTTAATGGCAATTTGATAATTTTCGCGGACGGCCCAGTTTGCGCGTGAATAGAGCACTCGCCCAGTGGCTCGTTCGTGGAGAGTAATCGTCATAATCATGGTGATCTGTACGACGCTGGCTTTGCCGGAGGCCGGATCAAAAATTGTCGGATAGGCCGCTACGGTGTTGATCGTCCCGTTTAGCACTGCATCGGCTTCGGCTGGATTGCTGACAATTCTAAACCTGGTGCGTTCATTAAATTCGCGGGCAATGTCCCGAGGAAGGAGATCGACAAGCCGGTAACGCGTCGAGAGCGTACTGAATGTCGGTATCGAGATTGTCTGAATGCTTTTTGGCATCAGGTCGGCTTTGCCGCCGACGTGATATCCGCAAGAGACAAACGTACCCGTAGCTGTTGCCATCCAGAGCAGGTATTGGCGCCTGGTCATAGCCGCAGGCCTTCGAGAGTATCGACGATTTCAGCCGCAGCTTCTGCAACCATTCTCAGGTTGTCTGCCACGATCCAGATCCATACCGCGCGTGGGTTGTTCACATCCACTCGGATATCGCCTGCAATCAGACCGCTCTGTCCCGTAACACCGACCCCTGTAGGCGGTTCTTCGCTTTGTGCCCGCACTTCAATCTGCGGTGAAGCCAGCGCTTGAGCGATCCCTGCGGCGTCGGCATTGCCGGCGAATTCTACCCAGAGCGAGATGCTGTAGCCGTGGAACACGGGCACCTGGATCAGGCGCAGAGACGGCATCGGCAACGCGGTCGATTGCCACGCAAGGATCGTGGCCAAATCGCGCTCGATTCGCTGTTCCACGGACAGCAGGTTCAGAGGTGCCTCCTCGCCGTATTGCGCCAGGAGATTGAAGCTGAGCTGTGCATCGAATACCGCCCTGTCGAGTGATTTGAATGAGAGCAGAGCGGTAGTCTGCTGATGCAGCTCGGAGAGCCCGCGCTGACCTCGTTCGCTAGCCGGTTCAAAAACGTGCGCGATGGCCTGCCGAATGGACGCGGAGTTTGCGAGCTTCTCTAAGACCGCAGCCAGCGCCGTGGCCGCCGGATGCCCAATTACTAGCAGCCATTTCTGCTCCGCGCTCACTTGACCGAGCAGCGGTGCCATAATCTTCGCTTCCGGCTCGCTTCCGAGATGGCCCGTGCAATCGATTAGCAGCGGGTGTTTGCCGGTAGCTTTCACCAGAGTATAGGCCTTTTTGGCACCATCCGCGTTTCCCGCTATCAGGACCGCGGATGTGTCAGCAATCGTCTCGGCGCTTAGCGGCTCCAGGTATACCGCTTCCCCTTCCTCTTCGCCAAAATTGCCTTCGCCACTCGCGGCGAATGTGGTGATCGCTGCCTTTGCGCTTCGCGCTTCGACAATCTCTCGCAGGTCCTTTCCGAGGAGCGTTTCCGCGCCGACCAGGGCCAGTTTCAGCCGCTGTGATTCACCCAATTTGATGCTCCGTGTACTGCGCGTGCGGCCGTGGCCTCCTACGGCGCCGTACGAATGAAATTACGCGAATCACGATCCCGCTCATGACGTAGGCAGATGCGGCGGCAAGCAAAAATGGCTGCGACCATTCCCAAATCAAGAACGCGATTCCGCCGACGATCAAAACGATCAGCGGTGTTCGGGGCTTAGAGACGCTGATTTGTTTAAAGCTTGGATAGCGCCACGTGCTCACCATCAGCAAGCTTATGATTCCAACCAGTACCAACCAGCCGACTGAAAAGCCGAAGGACCGAACCGGTGAATCGTCCATAAACACCACTGCAGCGATAAATCCGGCGCCGGCTGGAATCGGCATTCCAACAAAGTACTTATAATCCGGACGGGTGGGATTCTTGGGTGTGGGCGGCGCGATGTTGAAACGAGCCAGGCGAACGGCCCCGCAGAGTAGATAAAAGAACGCGATAAGGTAACCGGCCCGCATGATATGACTCTGCAGGTGGCCCTCGGCGGGCGCCAGTACAAACTGCACGCCCCAGATGTAGGTGAGAATGGCGGGAGCTATTCCGAACGTCACCACATCGGCGAGCGAGTCCAGCTCGCGCCCGAAATTGCTCGTGGTGTTTGTCATGCGGGCGATGCGGCCATCGATGCCGTCGAAGAACACGGCGAAACCCAGGGCCTTTGCCGCGAGCGAAAAGTGCTGGTTCGAGCCGTAATTTCCCGTGCCGGTAAGCAGCGCTCCCTGAAACGCCTGCACAATGGCTATGAATCCAAGAAAAATGTTCGCACTGGTGAACAGGCTTGGCAGTACATACGCTGCTCGTCTCGGGGGCTTGGTCGAACTGGCTGGTCCAATCAGCCGCTCTCGAATCGTCAGAGCGCCCCCTGCTCGGGCTCATTGGCGGCGAGACTGGGCGCCCGGTTGGCAAGCACACTAGAGCCGGCCGAAACGCGGTCGCCTTCTTTGACCGTCAGGCGCCACTCCGGCCCAAAAAGAACGTCTACGCGCGATCCGAATTTGATGTAGCCGATTCGCTCGCCCGGAGCGAGAACGTCTCCCGCCTGCTTGTAGCAGACGATGCGGCGAGCAATCAGACCGGCAATCTGGCGGCACACTACGCGCGTCCCGTTGCCTTCCATAACCAGCGTATTCTGCTCATTTTCGGCTGATGCGGCCTCATGGCTTGCCACCAGGAATTTTCCCTTCTGGTACACAACGCCTGTAATCTTGCCGGGTATCGGAGTCCGGTTGACATGAACATCGAAAATGTTCAGAAAGATGCTGATGCGGGTCTCATGGGGGCCAAGTTCGCGAATCGCGACAACCTTGCCGTCGGCCGGCGCCACGATGACTTCGCCGGGCGGCGTCACTCGATCCGGATCACGAAAAAAATAGAGGCAGAACGCCGCAAGGATATAAAAGGGAAGCCCGGTCCAGGGTGTTAAGAAATACGCGAGGGCAAGCCCAACCAGCGTCAGACCGCAGGCGTAGTAAATGCCATCGGGAACAATACGCAAATTAGTATTTTCTCATGCGGACTTACACTCCCATAATCAGCCGGATCGCTAACACATCGGGCAAGCCGGTCCTCCTGATGTCTTCCGCAGTCCTGTGCGCCGGATAGGAAACCCGCCGCAGCGTTACCGTTTTCTGGTCCGAGTCGTGAATTGCGTACGCCGCGCGCGGATCTTGATCTCTGGGCTGGCCGACAGAGCCCGGATTCACCATGTAGACCAAATCCGGCTCGAGCTCAAACACGGACTCCGTCTGTCCCTTGCGAACTTGTCCAATGACGCCGACCCTCCCGTATTTCGAAAAATACCCGCCCTGGAGGTGAGTATGACCGAAGAACCCAATGGGCGTTTCCATCAGAGGGAACGAAGGCGCGGCAGTACCCTTGGACAGAACATATTCGTCCTCATCGCGCAATGAGCCGTGCCAAATCTGAAGTGGACCGATGGTCTGAGGCCCTCGCGGCAAATCACGCAAATACGTGCGCTGGTCGTCGCTGAGCACCGCTATGGTCCACCTCGCGGCTTCCTTAGCTATGTCGTTGAACCAGTCCAGATCGTCGATGCCAGAAACGACCTTGTCGTGATTGCCTCGTACGACGTAGGAGCAGTGCTGTCTGGTCCATTCAAGCACCGGCGCGGGGTGGGGATTGTAACCTACCAGGTCTCCGCAGCAGATGATTTGGTCATATTTGCCTTCCGCATCCGCCAATACCGCTTCGAGTGCGTACAGGTTCGCATGAAGGTCACTGATAAGTAGCGTTCGCACGAAAGTACAAGTTTGAACTTGACTAGTGCAACAATGCAAGTTCATGTCATTGGTAGTTATCGGTTCCGTCGCGTACGACGCAATTGAAACGCCCCACGGGAAACGGGAACGCACTTTGGGCGGTGCTTGCACCTATATTGCCCTAAGCGCGAGCTATTTCACCCAGACCGCCATCGTCGCCGTGGTGGGAGAGGATTTTGCCCCGGAAGATCGCGTTCTCCTGGAACGGAGAGATGTCGATCTTGAAGGTCTGGAACAGGTCCCGGGCAAGACGTTCTTCTGGTCCGGAGTGTACTCGGCGGATATGAACGACCGCACCACACTGCAGACCGATCTGAACGTGTTCGCGGAATTTCAGCCAAAGCTGCCCGCGTCCTACGTAAAGCGACCGTATCTTTTCCTCGGCAACATTCAACCTGATCTCCAGTTAGGCGTTCAGCAGCAGATGAAGACGCTTCGGTTTACCGGCGGAGACACCATGAACTATTGGATCTCCCAATTCCGTGATGACCTGCTGGCGACCATCCGGCATTGGGACTTCCTGCTGATCAACGACAGCGAGGCCCGGATGCTGGCGGGAGAGCACAATCTGCGGCGGGCGGCAGAAAAGATTCTGGCGTTCGGTCCCAATACACTTGTGATCAAGCGAGGCGAATACGGCGCTATGCTGTTTCGCAAAGACACGCTTTTCATGGTGCCTGGCTATCTGCTCGAAGACGTGTTTGATCCCACGGGCGCAGGCGATTCGTTTGCCGGCGGGTTCGTCGGCTACCTGGCGCAACAGGGCTTCGATCTTCGAAACGGCAATTTCGATTTTCGCGAGTTGCATCGAGCCGTAATCTATGGCTCCGTGATGGGCAGTTTCTGTTGTGAGCAGTTTGGTGTTGAACGTTTCCGCGATCTCACTCGAAAAGACATCGACGCGCGCTTTGAAGAATTCCGGCGATTCACGGCGTTTTGAGCCGCGGTGGCGCTGGGCCGAGTTCGCGCTCGTCTTTGGGTCGCTGTGCGGCCTGATTGTGGGGGCGGCTAGCTGGTTTTATACGCGCGGCTATATTCTGTACTACGGCGATGCGCAGGCGCACCTCAATATCAGCCGCAGCATTCTCGATTCGCGCACGCCCGGCTATGATCAGCTCGGAACGGTATGGCTGCCCGCACTGCACGTCCTTTGTCTGCCCCTTGTCGGAAACCCCCGGCTTTGGTCCAGCGGCCTCGCGGGAACCATTCCCGTCGCGATCTGTTTCGTAGCTGGAGGTGTTTTTTTTTACTACGCTGCTCGTGAGGCTTATCGGAGCGCGCTTGCCGCCGCCCCCATTGTCCTGGCCTGTTTCGCACTGAATCCAAATATTCTCTATCTGGCGAGCATCCCGATGACGGAGATCGTCTTCTTTGCGGGGCTGGCTGCGCTGCTCTTCGCATTGCTTCGTTTTCAGCGGACGCAGAATGGAGGTCTGCTCGTGCTGGGCGTTCTTGCGTCCTGGTTCATGAGCCTGACGCGTTATGACGGGTGGTTCCTGATACCGTTTGCGGCACTCATGTTCGCCTGGTTTACGAAGCGCCGCAAGATCGCCGTCTTCATCGCTTTCGGTGCGCTAGCCACGCTGGCCCCGCTATATTGGATGGCGCACAACTGGTGGGAGACCTCGAATCCGCTTGATTTCTATAACGGGCCGTATTCGGCAGCCGCCATTCAGGGCAATCACACGTATCCCGGCTACCACGATTGGGGGCTGGCAATTGAGTACTACGCGGCAGCCGCGAAACTATGCGCCGGTTCCGCGCTCATCGTCTTAGGAGCAGTCGGTTTCTTTTGCGCTGCGTATAGGAAGGCGCTTGCGTCTATGCTCTTCCTGCTGTTCACGCCCGTTTTCTACGTCTGGAGCGTTCATTCGTCCAAGCTTCCGGTTCGTCCCCCGACGCTTTGGCCGCACGACTACTACAACACGCGCTACGGCACAGCGCTCATTCCGCTGGCGGCCTTTGCAGTGGGCGCGATTGTCTTAGTTCTGGGCCCACGAGCGCGGCGAATCGCGCCGCTACTGGTTTTGCTCGCGATAGCTCCCTGGCTGTTGCACCCCTCACGCGAGAACTGGATCTCCTGGAGGGAGTCACAAAAGAACTCGGTGGCCCGGCGCATGTGGACCGAACAGGCAGCCAGTTACTTTGCGGGCCATTATCAGCGCGGAACCGGCATTCTCGCGCCCTTTGGCGACGTGACGGGCATTTTCTGCCGCGCCCGCATTCCCATTGCAGAGCTTATTCACGAAGGCAATGGACCCATGTGGATGCTCGCCACGTCGCGCCCCGATCTGTATCACCCAGCCGCTTGGGCCGTTGCGCAGCAGAACGATTTCGTTTCGAGAGCCCTGAACAAAACACCCGTTTCCTATCTGACCGTTCAGACGATTCACGCCCATGAAGCCCCGGTCCTTCAAATCTATACACGCCAACACCGATGATCGAGATTCCCTTCACAAAGCTGCACGGGGCGGAGAACGATTTTCTCCTCACCTGGGCCGATCAAGTCGGTTCCGAAGATCTGCCCGGAATCGCGCGGAGGATCTGCGCGCGCACAACCGGCATCGGCGCCGATGGTTGGATGCTGGTCTGGGCGGCACAGGACGGTTTGCAAACACGCTTGTTCAACTCCGATGGCAGCGAGCCGGAGATCTCCGGAAATGGCACGCGCTGCGCCGCCGCGTTCGCGTTGTTAAAGGAGGTTGCCGCAGGCCCGCAGATCGTCATCCTGACCGGAGCCGGCAAGAAGCATCTGCGGCTCATCAGCCAGCACGGCAATGTTTTCGAATTCGAGATGGATATGGGCATCCCGCGCGCGGAGGAGGTCCGGGCCTGCCTTCCACTGGCCGGACAGGATTTCGACGCGACGATTCTCAACGTGGGCAATCCGCAATGCGCCATTTTTGTCGATAAGTTCCCAGAAGATTGGCGGAAGGCCGCTGCCGAAGCGGAGGGGCATCCGAGGTTTCCAAGCCGCTCCAACGTGTCCTTCGTCAGAGTTGTTGATCGCCACACCTTGGAAGTGGTCTTTTTTGAACGGGGAGCGGGCGAGACCAGGAGTTCGGGAACCGGTTCCACCGGAGCCGGGGCCGCTGGTATTCTCAGGGGTGTAGCCGACAGCCCGATCGAGATTCGCACCCCAGCGGGCCCCTTGCGCTTGCGCTGGGATAACAGCGTATATCTCTCGGGCCCGGCCGAATTGGTCGGAGAGGGGAGATTTTGGATTGAATACTGAGGTCGCCGAGCAGACGGCAACTGCCGCAAAACTGCAAGAGCGTATCACGAACAGGACGGCCCGCGTCGGCGTTCTGGGGCTCGGTTATGTCGGTTTGCCGCTTGCTGTTGAATTTGCGAAAGCTGGTTTCGAAGTCACCGGAATCGACGTACAGCAGAGCAAGGTCGAGCAGGTCAATTCCGGCCATTCGTACATCAAAGACATAAAGAACAGCACGTTCCGGCCGCTGGTCGAAGGCGGCAAGCTGCGGGCAACCAGCGACTTCTCCGTGATCGGCGGCCTGGACACGATCGACATCTGCGTTCCCACGCCGCTCCGCAAGACCAAAGATCCGGATATGAGCTTTGTGATCTCGGCCAGCGATGCCATCGCCACGCATATTCATCCCGGCCTGCTGGTGATGCTCGAATCGACGACATATCCAGGCACGACCGACGAGCTCGTGCTTCCCAAGCTGCAGGCGAGCGGCCTCAAGGTGGGAGAGGATTTCTTCCTCTGTTTTTCGCCGGAGCGCGTCGATCCCGGCAACGCCAAGTACCAGACCGCCAACATTCCTAAAGTAGTCGGCGGCATCACGCCTGTTTGCACGCAAATGGGCGCTCTTTTTTACAAGCAGGCGCTCGAGAAGGTCGTCCCGGTCAGTTCCACGCGCGTCGCGGAGATGGTCAAGCTGCTCGAGAATACATTTCGCATGATCAACATCGGCCTGGTGAACGAGCTGGCCATGATGTGCGACCGCATGAACATCGATGTGTGGGAAGTAATCGACGCCGCCGCGACCAAACCGTTCGGGTTCATGCCCTTTTATCCTGGTCCCGGCCTAGGCGGGCACTGCATTCCGATTGATCCTTTCTATCTCTCCTGGAAGAGCAAAGAGGCCGGAATCGAAGCGCGGTTCATTGAGCTTGCGGGATACACGAACGGCCGCATGCCCGAGTTTGTCGTCGAAAAAATCCAGCATGCGCTGAACGACGTTTCAAAGCCCGTGCGCGGATCCCATATTCATATCGTGGGCGCCGCCTACAAGCGCGATATCGATGATGTTCGCGAATCGCCCGCGCTCGATATTATTCTGCTTTTGCAGCGGCTTGGAGCGAAAGTCACTTTTTCCGATCCCTACGTCCCCAGGATCGACAGCAACGGATCACGGCTCGAAGCTCAGCCTCTGTTCCCGGCCGGCGAGCAAGCGGATTGCAGCGTGATCGTCACCGATCACACGAACGTCGACTATGCCTCGATTGTGGAACGCTGCAAGCTCATTCTCGATACGCGGAACGCCCTGAAGGGGCACAAATCGGAAAAGATTGTCCGGCTGTAAGCGCTCCAATTCAGTCTGTTCACATCGGACATTGATCGCCAGTTTTCCGGTGCGTGTAATTCGACAGCAATTCGGAATTAACCATATACGCCGATTTGTAAACCCTTCCGGACTACTCGCGTTTTGACGACCGTCTCCAACCATCCTCGAAGTGATCCGAACAGAGAAAGCGGCTGCGCCACTCAGTTTTCCGAAAGCCGGACATACACGGCATCAAGCCGCAGCACAGTTATTCGGGGCCGAGGACAACCGGTCCAAAGGAATTGTCAATTAGCGCTTTCCATTCTCGATTTGGCTGCTTACGTAAGACGGTTGTTGCAACGAAGCGTCTTGCCTGGGGATCACTTCCCGGACGGAAATTGTCAAGTGTCCAGCGAGACAGAAACAGCGTGATTCCGTCGGCCTCCAAGACGTAGGTTTTAATATAGCGTGCAGACAGTTTAGAGGCGAGTACTTGCTCAAAAAATGAGCGCAGTTCGCTTTTTCGTCGCGCGATCTTTCCCGGCTCTGTTACAACAACCGCCCCATTCTCGTAGAAATTCAAGACCGTCTCGATGTCGCCCCCACTGAAAGCTCGATCAACCCTCTCAAGTGCCTGCTTCGGAGCACTTGGGATCACTGCGAATTACCTCAAGTAAGTATCTTCATCGCTGGTCGGAAACCGCGTTATCTCCCAGTGGAGGAGCCGGAGTCGCCACACTGATTAAGCACTGATTATTCGTGGCGCAGCGCTTCAACGGGATTCAAGTCCGCCGCGCGGCGCGCCGGGATGAGGCAGGCAAGTGAGGCGACGGCGAGAATTGCAAAGGTGGTTCCAACGTAAATGAAGGGATCGAGAGCCCGGATCTGAAAGAGTAGTGATTGGAAGGTTTTCCCGAAAGCCGCAGAGAGGCAAAGTCCAGCGCTGATGCCGATTACGACGGGCATCATCCCTCGAAGCAGAGTGGATTGAAGGATCTGCACGGGAACTGCCCCAAGCGCCATGCGGATTCCGATTTCCGAAGTCCGCCGGCTCGTGGCGAATGCGAGAACGCCATAGATACCCATTGTCGCGAGAAGGAGCGCAGCGCCCGTGAAGCTCGCAAGCAGCGTCAACTCGAAACGCTGGGGCGCAAGCGAACGAGAGACGATCTCCTGCATCGTATGGACCGAGGGGATAGCCGCCTCAGGTTCAAGCCCGTTGATCATGTGGCGAATGGTGGAAACCAGATTCTCGGGACCTGACTCGCTGCGAACAACCAATAACATATCGCGCGCGAAGCGGTTCAAATTCGGGAAGTAGACCATCGTCGATGGTTCTTGAATCAGTGAACCGGCGTGGACAGCACCGACGACTCCGACAACCGTCTGAAGCCGCGAGTTTCCAAATGGCTTCAGCGGGCGTCCAATTGCGCTTTGAGCGGGCCACAGACGTTGGGCTAGATTTTCGCTGATGATCACCTCGCGCGTGTCACCAACGCGTTCTGTAAAAGTTCGCCCAGCTTTGAACGGAATGCCCGCAGCTTGAAAGTATCCGGCGCTCGCATAGCGATAGTTCGCCATGGGCCACTGCGTAACCGGAGGGATAGGGCGATCACCGGCGGTGACCGGATTATCTGGGTTCTCAGAGTTGTTCTCACCAGGCGTGATGGGAACCTGGGAAACCAGGCCGGTTGCCCTCACTCCGGGCAACACGCTGGCCTGGTCCAGCAGCCGCTTATAAAACGAAGAGATGCTCATATCATCGTGGTATTTTTCGGGCGGCAGATTGACGCCAACGGTGAGCAGATTCTCTACATCCAGCCCCGGGTTCACACCGAGGAGGGCGGCGAAGCTGCGAAGGAAAAGACCGAAGGCGAGCAGCAAAACTGTGCTGAGAGTCACTTCCGCCGCAACCAGGAATTTACCGATCCGATGACCTTTACGGCCTTCGCTGGCTGTCCGTCCGGACGATTGTAGGGCTTCTTGCGGATTGATGCGGCTAGCGCGCCACGCCGGCCACATCCCAAACAGCAGCGCGGTTGCAACGGCAGCTCCGAATGCGAAAAGTAGAGCGAAGGGGTCAACAGCGAGTTCATTGATGCGCGGCAGATCGACGGGCGCTGCCACTCGTGCGACCCGCAGCAGCCAAAACGTCAGCAAAGATCCAAGACTGGCACCGCTAACGGAAAGCAGTATGCTCTCGGTGACCGCGTCGCGCAAGAGACTTCCAGGCCGAGCGCCTAGTGCTAGGCGGACGGCCCAATCGCGGCGCTGCGCGGTGGCCCGTACCATCATCAGGTTCATCACGTTGATGCATACAATGAGCAGCACGGCCGAAACTGCTCCCATAAGAACGAGCAGTGGCAGCCGGATTTCGCGGGCCATGGCAGCTTGCAGTGGGCGAACTACAGGGTCGATCTCCACGGGCTCGGGATAGCGTTTTGCGATTACCTTTTCAAGCGCGGCGAGATCGGCGGCGACTTGCGGCGCGCTAACCCCTGATTTCAAGCGGCCAATCGCCACAAAATCGAAGTCGCCGAGAGGACTGCCCAATTGATCTTTGGTGAAAACAAGCGGCGTCCAGTATTCGGTGTGGTTGGGCAGGACTACAACTTCCGAGAGTTGGCGCCCGGTGGGGAACGGGAGGCTGGGTGGCATGACGCCAATCACCTGGAATGGCTCACCGTCCAGCAGAATCCTGCGCCCGAGCGCATCACGGCGGCCGGAGAGATGATTCTGCCAGAAGTCGTAACTGACGATAACGACTTGGTTCTGGCCAGGCTTGTCCTCGCCTTCGGCAAAGCTTCTACCAAGCATGGGCTGAACACCCAGCATTCGGATGAAATTGGCCGTAACACGAGTTCCGCTAATCTCCTTAGCGGAGCCGAGGCCGGTCAGGATATGGGAATCCGGCACAACCAGGCCGACGTCTTCGAGCGTGCGCGATTGATCGCGCCAAAGCAGGTAATGTTGTGCATTGACAGGGATCGTCGAAAGATCTTTTGCGAACTGAGGTACCCGGAATAGAAGAGTGGCAAGACGGTCCGGCTCGCGGTAAGCAAGAGGTTTGAGGAGCACCGTCCGGGTGATTGAAAACATGGCCGTTGTTGCGCCGATTCCGAGCGCCAGAATGACGATGGTTAGTAGTGTAAACCCGGGAGAGTGGCGAAGGCTGCGAAACGCATTGCGTACGCTGAGTGGCATTTCTAGGAATACGAGAGCAAGCTTATCCAGGTTCCGCGTTATGGTGCTCCATGCCCGCCGGATTGTACCGCGGCAAAACGAGCCACCAGATGTTGGCACCAAAAAAATAGCCGAGCTCGAAGAGGGCGGCGATGGTTTCCGGTCAGAAAACCGGCATGTCGGAAAGTGAAACTCGTGGCCGCTTCTCAGCTTATTTCCAGATTGCTTCTGAAGAGGCTAAACGGAAACTGAACGGGCGGTGGTCCGGATAGATCCGCCCTGACGGCCTAGCGTTTACCGTCGGAGTGGCCTTGAGTGGACGGCGACTTGGACAACAAGGGCGTCGGCTCCGGGGAAAACCTACCCCTATTGTTCCGACTCCTCGACCAGCTTCGTGTAAACGTCGCGGGCATGATCGTACGCCGCTTGGGCCTCGGGGAGTTCAGCTTTCGAAATCTTGGGTGCCTTCTGGGTCCAGCACTGGTTTACGGCAGCAAGACACCATTGAGCACTCTGCCGCGAAGCACGAATGGGCTTACCGTTCACCAGAATGAACATTGGATTGGTGTGCGAGGAACCCAGGATACGTACTGCGAGCCAACTGCTCTGCTTCACGGGAACATCAAAAGCTATGTCCTGGACGCTTCCGTCCGCCACGACATTCTTGCGGGCGACCGGCTTTCCGTTCATGACCAGCTCTATCGGCACCTGACGCGTGTTTCCGACGCGCGCTCGCTCGATTTGCCAGTACGGCTCTTCGTCCAAGGGGCGATCGTGAATGTCCATCACCGAAGCCCGGTCGGCGGAGTGACTGTTGCCTGGGTTGTTAAGAGGAGTCATCCAGTTAGGCTCTTCATCAGCGGCTCCAGCCGGGTAGAGGTAGGCGGAGGCTTTCACTCGCGCATGCACGGTACCGCCGCTCGTCATCTTTAGCTCGCTCGCATTCGTTCCAAGCCCCACGTTGTTCACGCTGAAATCCATCAAGTGACTTCTGCCGTCGGAAACATAGCTTCGGCCCGCCCGAAGAGCGTCCAGCCAGGCGCTATAAGTGAGTGGGCCATCGATCTTAGCGTAAACACGCCCTTCGCCGACGCGCGCATCGGTGATGCAAGGGAAATCGGTCTCCCCCGAAATGCGGGTGCGGAATCCGACGTTCAGCGTGTGATACCAGATGTTGAGCTCCCAAACGTAAGGAGTGTCTACCGCGGAAATGAAGTCAACCGTATCGGGATACGTCACATCGACGATGTATTCGTTTGCGCCAATGCCATCGAAACCTGGCATCTCGTAATTCGGAAGCTCGCGCGATTTCACTTCCAGGCCCCAGCCGGAATGCGCAAAGCCCACCAGCGCGCCCTGCGATTTTCCCCACCGCAAGATAGGCAGGTCCCAAGTGGGCCATTGCTCGATCCGTACGCAGTGCGGATAATCCTGCTCTTTGAGGCCGAGCAAGACTAAGTGCCCGGCGTGACTCGAGGGAAAGCCGGAGACTTCAAGATCATAGTGCATCAACCGATCGGGCGTCGAGAGCGGATTGTCTTTGCCGCTGAAAAACTGCTTTTGGTAGTAGTAGCAGGGTCCCCACGTCAGCACGGCGCCGACGTTTAACTTCTCGCCGCGAATCTGGCGCACCATATCCTCGGGCCTCACACCTTCGGTGGGGTTCTGGTAATGCGAGCAGCCGGCCGCGTGTACGTGGTGATCGCCAGAATACCAGCCATACTTCGCCGGGTCGATCCACCGATGCATCGCAAAAGACACTTCGTTCGGCCCTGCCGCTCTTACTTTGACCTGTTTTTTCTGTCCGAGATATTCAGGTCCCATGGAGCAGGAAACCGTATACGTGCCCTCGGGCAAGAGAACTGTTTCGCCGTTGGCCCGATAGACCTGCGGCTGAAAAAAGAAGTCCGGTGCCAGACGTTTCGATGGATTCGGATAAAGGCGGCCTAAGTTGTCACGAATAGTAAACGCGGCGACCGACGGCGCGCCGGTGTCGTCTCGAACCTGCAGCCGCAACGGGTGGGCGGGCAGCGCACTAAACAAAACCACCATCTCGTTCCGAAAGCCAACATCTTGCGTTCCCTGTCCGACGTTGAAACCAATCTTTGCGGAACGCTGCCCGTGATCGCGGCTGTATATTTCAACGATTCGGTATTCGAGCGGCAGACCGGAAAGCCGTTCGGACATCGGGTCTCTGTCGTACAGATCGAGGCCCATCCATCTGTCCCTCAGGTCCGCGGTCGAGATTTTCTCTGGTGGTTCCGAGCTTCCATCCGATGGAACATAGACCGGAAGGGCATTCGGGCTCTCTGCGGCCAAACGCGCCGTCACTCCAGCCTTGTTGATGACTTTAACTAAGAAAACGCGTGTCCCGGCTTGGACGAGCTCGAGTTTAGCTTCGCCCGGCCTCACTCTTACGCGGCTCTCCGGATTGATCTCCACGATCGCGAGCGTGTATTTATCGAGTATCTGTTCGATATCCGAAATTGCGGCGTCCTCGTCACTCTTTGCTGTGGCTTGGTTGACCGCGTCCTGATCTTTCGGCGACAGCGGCTCACCAAGATACGCCAGAGCGCTCTCCACTTGCCGTACCTGCTCCGCAAACGGCTGGAGCGGCACTCGCGTCTGCGCCAGAGCCAGCACGGTAGTGAGCGCGTCAAGTGCAATCCAAATCAAACAGGATCTAGTTCCGAAAAACCATTTCAGCGAGAGGAAGTTTCTGGCTTCCATAGCACGGCCATCTCCTGAGTTATTCTATGTCGCGCTTGAGATCGCTGTTGCGTTGCTCAGATCAGAGGCAGTGGAGGTGTATTCTCATCTATGGTCATGTGCATTCAATTTTCGAGGTCCCTCGCGGTTGCGGCTTTGATCGCCTCGGCCGCTGCTATTTACGCACAAGAGACGACGAAAGCAAAGCCTGAAGACACGGAGGTGTGGGAGCCGGTGCCCAAGGTCGTAACCCCCGGCGCGAACTGCACGGCGCCTCCCTCCGACGCAATCGTATTATTTGACGGCAAGAATCTGGACCAGTGGGTGTCAGTTCGTGACAAGTCGCCGGCCCAATGGACCGTTGCGGATGGCATCATGACCGTAAACAAGGCACAGGGAAGCATTGAGACCAAGCGGAGCTTCAAGAACTACCAGCTTCATATCGAGTGGAGGATTCCCGAGAACATTACCGGGACCGGCCAGGCGCGCGGCAACAGCGGCGTATTTTTGGCCTCCACCGGGTCCGGTGACTCCGGATATGAGCTGCAGGTTCTCGATGCGTATGAAAACAAAACTTACGTAAATGGGATGGCGGGCAGCATCTACAAGCAAGCCATTCCGCTGGCGAATCCGGCGCGTAAGCCGGGTGAGTGGCAGACCTATGACGTGGTGTGGACGGAGCCCACATTCAACGCCGACGGCTCGCTGAAAACCCCGGCTTATGTCACGGTGTTCTTCAACAACGTATTGATCGAGAATCACTTCGAGTTGAAGGGCGAGACGTTGTATATCGGTAAGCCGTTCTATAAGCCGTACACTGCCGCTCCGATCAAGCTCCAGGCACACGGCGATAAAAGCGAGCCAATCAGTTTCCGGAACATCTGGGCCAGAGAGCTCGACTAGCGATCATCAACTCAGGTCAGAAGGTGTAGCCCACGGCAAGCCTAAGGGACCGGGGCGCCTGGATCGCGACGGGCAGCCGCTCATTAAAATTCGGCCCGCTGATATCGTTCTCCTGGATGCGATTACCGGAATTCGTGACATTCAGAAGATCTGCGGAAAAGCGTATCTGCCCACGTGGAATTGGAAAGCTTCGCGCTAGGCGCAGGTTCCAATTGAGTGCATATTCGGCGCGGTTACCGCCCTCTGGACTGCCGCGAATCGTAGCTCCGACGACCATTGGACCTTGAGCCAGTCCTGTTACCAGCAGCTCTCTTGCGAACGGCAGACCGTCGAGGTAGGCGGCCACATTGACAAGCTCGATACCGCCGATCTTCGAGGGCAAACGGTAGATGATCTGGATCTTTCCCAAAAACGAGCGATCGAAAAAGTCATGGCCGGTCGCATTGATCAATGTGTTTGGATCTTGGTACAGTGCTCCCACTATGCCCGGATCATTCTCGATTGGCCCATTGCCGGGATTTGTCGGTCCAAACGACTTCTCGGCTGTGAACGACGCATGAAAACTTAACTGCTTGTATCCAGTGAATAGTTCGGCGGTGAATCCTTCATACAGCATACGAAGATCAGGCAGGTTCTCGAGGAGGAACTTATCTGCTCCGAACGTGGACGGATTTTGTTCGTAGACCGTCAGCAAACGGTCGTCAAACGTACCGGGAATTCCATCCGGACCCGGATCCAGAATCTGGACTGGTTGATATGCCTGCGCCGGTACGCCTGTGTCCATTGCCGCGATGCGGTCTTTATCATCCCGCCGAAAGAGTTGAATGCGAGCCGAGCTCTGTGAGCTGAGTGAGACTGCTCCGTATACGTCGAACTCGTCGGCGTGAGGTGAATGTAGCGAGGGAGAAACGTTCGAATAGGCGCCTCCAAAGCGCCGCAGTAAAGAGCCGAACTCGCCCGGCTGGAAAACGCGATCGCCGTTGATGTCATTCCAACTGAATACAAGACCGCTCAGGCTGTTTGGATTTGCGAAATCCAGATAGCGAGCAGCCAAAGGCGCATAGAACCTGCTGTATGTGCCACCTATTGAGAGCCGCTCGAAGCCCGGGACTGCCAACGTGAAACCGGTGTGCGGGGAGGCCGTGTTCCAAGCAATTACGTTCACTTGTCCAGCGAAGTTCCTAGCCGGCGCGAACGCCCCCGCCGGACTCTCTTGCGGCGGCAGAGAACCTCTCGAGAACTCGCCGATTACGCCCAGGTCCATCGAGAGCCAGCGCGCTGGCCTGATCTGATCTCGCGCAAAAATCGAGAAGGATTCGACTCGACCGTTGCTATCGACTGGGGTATTCAGTTCGACAGCGTAGGCGGGCACGCCGGCTGCGGTAATGAGGTCCAGATCGGAAGCCGCTGTGAAACGGTTTGTAGCGTTCGATCGTTCCCAACCTCCTCCGATGGCGATTTGTTGAGTTCCCGAACCGAGACGCATGTCTCCCGGTTGCAGAACAGCGCGAACAGACTGACGCTGACGGATGGCGAAGTTGGCCAGCGGCGGCGACCCGATGACCGTGCCGTCCAGCAGCTCTGTCCGGCTTTGGCCATCGCCCATCGAAGATTTAGTATCCGTGTGAGCAATCGATGCGCTGTATCTGACTTGTAAGACGCCAGAATGGAAGCTCTCAGGAAGCTGCCTCGTCCATTCAGCCTGGATGAAATTGAAACTGTCCTCTTCGGCGAGTCCCCTAAAGCCGTAAGGGCTTTCGTAGGCCGGCATCATGCGCCAGCCCGTGAGTGCTTCCAAACCGACCGGCTCACCCCAATCAGAAAGATTGATGCGCGAACCGGTGAGGAGGAATTCAAGTTGATCTTTGGCTGTGATTCCATACCGCCCAGCGATGTTAGCGAACAGCAAACGGCTGTTTTGATTGTGGCCTGGGCGGGCGATGGGGACCGTTTCAGAGGCCCACTGGCCCGTGCCGGAGAAGTACACGTCAGCCCGCGGCCCGAGTGGACCGCCAACATTTACGTGGTCGCGTGTGAACCAGTTGTATTCTTGCGGCTGCTGCAAGATCCAGCGATCAGCCGGGCTCGGGAGATTGTTGGATGTAAGAGCCGCGCCGGTGCCGGAAGAAGCAAGTTCGCCGTGCCAACGTCTGCCTGGCGTCCTCAGAAACAGGTTTATCGCTGGCGCCTCCGAACTCACCGAACTCTTAACGGTCATTTCATCGAGCGCCTGGGTGTCCGGAAACACAATTGGACGTCCGGACTGGTAGGGATCCGTTGCGTTCATGCCTTCCAAACTGAACGCCGTTGCTGTCCAGGAGAAGCTCCGCTGTGAAGCAAGGGGAATTCTTGTATTTTGAGTGCCGGTGAAGTCAAGCGGCTCTGTAACGGTGGCCGGCTCTTGGTTGAGCAGGGTTCCCGCAAAGCTATACGATTCGGTGAAGCCCCGCGATGGGAGCAGCCATGGCTGCGTGGGTGCCGTCCAAGCGCCCCATCGCAAGTCACTCGTGAGAGTAAACGAAACGTGCCTCACCCGTCTAGCGAAAACGTGAACTTCAACGGAGGATCCAAGACCTGTCTTGAAATCCGGCTGGAGTTCATAGTCGCCGTGAGGCAATATGAGCTGAAACTCGCCTCGAACGTTAGATTTGGTCGACCAGCCAAAGGCTGAAAAACTCCCAATCGCTGTTATTTCCACGCCCGCCTGCGGATGGCCTGTGCTGTCTCGCACGATTCCATCCACGATGCCAGTCGTGAGCTGTGCGAATAAAATTCGCGGAGTGAAAGAGACGAGCAGAATCGCAAACACGGCACCAGCGCGCCGCGGCCGGCAACGCTTGCGAGCGAGCCGGTCAATGCAATCGCGCGGCACTGTGATACAGACAGCCGTGCCTGAGTTACAAACGTCTGTTTACTGCGGCACCGCAACTGTGATGTTGCGGAATTTCAAGCCGCCGGTGTGATCGCCCTGAATATAGAAGGGTCCGGGCTCTCCTTCGTTCGCGTCAAGCGCCCCGCCAGTGATGCCATCGATTTTCTTATGGTCGATGGTCAATGTTCCGTCTCGCCGTACCGTTACGGTTCGACCGACGAGGATGACATCGAACGTCTCCCACTGACCTGGCTTCCGCGGCAGGGAAACTGCCGGCGCAATTCGTCCATAAATCGATCCCATGGCTCGGTTAGGAGGATTGTCCGCGGAAGGTTCGTACTCGAGCTGCAACTCATAACGGCCACGCAGATAGAATCCGCTGTTGGCGTCCTCTGGACAATTCACTTCGAAATGGAGTTTAAAGTCCTCAAATTTCCGAGTTGTCTTCAGATTTGCGCCGCGCTGCTGGTTTATCAGTAAGCCATCCTGTACAATCCAGTGGCTCTTTGCCGCACTTCCAATGGGCTCCCACCCATTTAGATCTTTGCCGTCAAACAAAGCCTCGGGCTTGCTCCAAGACGCAGGTGCAGGCCGGTTCAGCGCTGGGGCCGGCAAGCCTGTCAACGCGATCGTGTGCGTGCCTTGTTTCTGAGTGCCGGTGAGTTTGCCGTCCGCCGCATCCAATTCCCATATCATCGGGGGATGATTCCCGTTTTGGGGCGCAACGGTCAGAGTTAAATGCGAGCCGTTTTGTTTGCAATCTGTGACCTGATAAACGTGGCCTCCGGTCGGCTGGAACCAGACTTCCAGCTTTCCATTCTCTTCCGATATCCCAAGCCAGTTCGCGCCGACGCCATCCCGCGTCGGCACATTGAAGTCCCAAGGGCCTACAAACGGATTTGAAGAGGCCGAAGACGCCAGCGGGGCCAAGACTGTGGATATCACTAGGCAGCAGAGCAGAGAGCGAATCATGATGGCAGTCTATCGAAGCACATTACGGCTAGACGCCTATGCCGCGCCGTTCTCGTCGGCGGTCCCGCTCTCCAGGCCCATCTGCGAGAGCCGGTAACGGAGCGCGTTGCGTGTCAGGCCAAGCATCCTCGCAGCCTGGCTCTTGTTTCCATTTGCCCGGCGGAGCGCCTCCCGGATCATCATCTGTTCCCAATGCTCCAGCGTCTCGCCTTCCGGTAAAAGCGGTATCTGTTGAGATTCGAGTGCAGCCGCGTTGCGAGCAGGCTCTATGCGAATATCCGACGACTCGAGAACCTCGTGCGAAGCGAGCACCATGCTGCGCTCAATCGTGTTCTCGAGTTCTCTCACGTTTCCAGGCCAGGAATGGCTTACCAGGCGGTCCATGGCAGCCGGACTGATGTCCTTCACAATCGAACCGAGATCGCTCGCCAGCTTGCGGATAAAATGCATCGCCAGAAACGGAATATCTTCTTTCCTCTCACGTAGTGGGGGAATACTGATGGGAACCACATTCAGGCGGTAATAGAGGTCCTCGCGGAAACGGCCCTCCTCGAGCGCCGCGCGCAGGTCCACGTTAGTAGCGGCGATTACGCGCAAGTCTACGTTGCGTGTAATGTTCGACCCCAAGCGCTCGAACTGCCGCTCCTGCAAGACGCGAAGCAGTTTGACCTGAATGTTCCCGGGCACGTCGCCAATCTCGTCGAGAAACGCCGTTCCGCCATCCGCCTGTTCGAATTTGCCCGGCTTGCTCGCCGTCGCGCCCGTGAACGCGCCCTTTTCGTACCCGAAAAGCTCGCTCTCCATCAAATTTTCGGGCAGAGCAGTGCAGTTAATCTTCACGAAGGCACGATTGTTTCGCGGGGAATGCTGGTGAATGGCGCGCGCGATCATGTCCTTCCCTACCCCGCTTTCGCCGGCCAGCAGCACTGTTGCTCTGGTCGGCGCGACTCGCTCCACAGTATGAAAGATCTCGCGCATGGCTGCGCTGCGGCCGATGATGTTGTCGAACTGATAGCGGTGATCGAGCTCTTCCCGAAGCCGCCTGTTCTCATCTCGCAGAGCCTGCGCGGCGATGACCTTATCGACAACCGTAGTCAGATGTTCGAGCGAGAAAGGTTTTTGAAGAAAGTCCGCCGCCCCCAGCTTCATCGCATCGACAGCCGCGTCCACCGATCCGTGGGCCGTCATTACAATCACCGCAGCCGGTGATCCCCTGGATTGCAATTGCCGGATCAGCTCAAGCCCATCCATTCCCGGAAGGCGCAGGTCCGTGAGGACGAGATTCGCAACGGAAGCCAGCGGTAGAGCCTGCTCCGCATTTGGAGCGCCATCCACTTCATAACCCGCCGATTCCAATTGCAATTGAATAACGCGCCGCAGTTTGTCTTCGTCCTCCACAACTAGAATTCGTCCAGGCGTCATGGAAGCAGGTCCCTAGATCGATTCGTTCGGCAAGGTTATCTCGAATGTCGTCCCCTTGCCAGCTTCGCTGAAGACGGTGATGCGTCCGCCGTGCTCGTCCACGATTTTGGCGACTAGGGCCAGTCCCAGGCCCACGCCTTGCGGCTTCGTAGTGAAGAACGGATTGAAAATATTCTCGAGGTGCTCCTTTTGAATGCCGTGCCCGTGATCGCTCACAAGGATCATCATAGTTTCATCGGACTTGGCCGCTTTGATTGAGACGATCTGGCCAGGGGCGCTTGCCTGAATTGCGTTCTGAACCAGATTAGAGAGCGCCACTCGTAATAGCTCCGGATCAAACGCGAATGGGAGCGAACCCTCGGCCAGATCCAGCACAATCGCAACACCGGCATTTCTGGCAAGCTCCGTGTGCTGCCTTGATACTTCTTCGATTACGCCCCGCAAATCGGCAATTACCTTCCGAACCTGCAAAGGACGAGCGAAGTCTAAGAAACTTGATACCAGCCCGTTCATGCGATCGACTTCGCTTCTGATGTATTCGGCCATTTCCGCCATTAATTCCGGTCGGTTCTTAAGCGTTTCTTTGGTCAGCATCTCAGCGGAAGCCTTGATGGTGCCGAGTGGGTTGCGCAGCTCGTGCGCCAGCCCGGCCGTTAATTGTCCTAGAGCAGCCAGCCGCTCGCTCCGCCGTAGGGACACTTGTGCCTCCCGCAGGCTTCGATTCGATTCGGCCAACTGCTCGGCAGCCTCTTCGGTCCGCCGCATTTCATCGCGCTTCGCCTTTGCCTGCTGATACACCACAAATGCCACAATCGTGTAGAACGAAACACGCAGGCACATCACACTGATCAATCCTTCGGGCATTACATAGCTCGGAGGGATCCAAACCGGCAGAAGGAAGGAGAAATACGCGATACACGAGATGCCGGTGACGAGATACACTCCGATTGGACTGAGCGTCGTCGCCGCCGAGATGATCGGGATCAAAAAGATCAGGTAATAAGCGCTATCGATCGTGTGCGTCCAGCCCAGTAACAGATAGCTGAGGATCATCTTGGAAACGATCGAAAGCGTACGACCACGCCGCGAGGAGAATAGACGGATCCGCGGCTCGGCTATCTGGAAAACACCAATTAAAAGCAGAACGATTGTCGCGTTGTAGTTCGTTTCCGGATCGGCTGCGATCAACGCCGCAACAAACAATGCCCAGGCGAAATCTTGCGGCTGGAAGGCACGAACGGCCCGACCGGCAACGCGATTGGGGCCGTTCTCATTTTCTGTCATTCTTGGGGCTCTATGACAGAATAGGGGCATCCCCAGTAGTCATGGATAACGTGAACCCCGATCCTTTTGTGGCCGAAGATGCGTCTTCGCAAGAAGAATCTACTTTTGCCGAACTGTTGTCTAGCTTTGAACAACAACATGCTGACGGACCCGGCGCCGAAACTGTTACCGGCACTATTGTTTCGATCGGTTCAGAAGCCATCCTGATTGACGTTGGCCGCAAGACCGAAGGCTCTCTACCCTTATCGCGATGGCATGAAACCGAAAAAGGGGAGCCGAAAGTCGGAGCCAGTGTCGCGGTCTCTGTCGGACCGCGCAACGAAGAAGGATATTACGAGCTCTCAACGATCAGGGTCGCCCGGCCGAAAGATTGGAGTGGTCTGCAGGCTGCCTTTGCTGAGAAACGCGTCATCGCGGGCACCGTCGTTGAGCAGATTAAAGGCGGATTCCGCGTGGATATTGGTGTTCGCGCTTTCATGCCGGGCTCTCGCAGTGGTGTGCGCGAGGCGGACGAAATGGCGAACCTCGTCGGGCAGGAGATTCAGTGCCGCATCACCAAGCTCGATGTCGAAAAGGAGGATGTCGTTGTAGACCGCCGCGTTGTTCTCGAAGAGGAACAGGCGCAGCGCCGCCAACAGACTTTTTCCGAATTGAAGGAAGGCGCGGTCGTTCGGGGCCGCGTCCGGACCGTGATGGACTTTGGCGCCTTCGTGGATATTGGCGGCGTGGATGGCTTGTTGCATGTCGTGGACATGTCTTATGGGCGTGTCGCGAAGGCCAGCGACCTAGTTAACCCGGGGGATGAGCTCGAACTCAAAATTCTAAAGATTGACTTGAAGACCATGAAGATTTCCCTCGGTTTGAAACAACTGCAGGAAGACCCATGGACCGTTGCCGCCGAAAAATTTCATGTGGGCGAACGCGTGAGCGGAGTCGTTTCGCGCCTCACGGATTTCGGAGCGTTCGTCGAGCTGTTGCCCGGCGTGGACGGCCTGATCCACCTCTCCGAGTTGTCGTGGAACAAGCGTGTTCGCAAACCGGAAGACCTGTTGAAAAGCGGGGAACGCGTCGAAGCTGTCGTGTTGCAGATCAATCCAGCAGAACGCCGCATCGGCCTCGGTTACAAACAAGCTTTAGGTGATCCATGGGATACGGCCGGGCAGAAGTTTGCCGTTGGGTCTACTGTCGAAGGACGCGTTACGAGCCTGACGCAATTCGGCGCGTTTATCGAATTGGATGAAGGGATTGAAGGCATGGTTCACATCTCGGATATCACCAATGAAAAGCGGCTCGATCATCCGAAAGAGAAGCTCGCCAAGGGACAAACGGTGCGTGCGGTGGTGCTCGAGTTCGATCGCGAGAAGCGCCGGATCCGCCTCGGGCTTAAGCAACTGGAGCCGACAACCGTCGATCACTACATTTCCGAACATCAGCCAGGCCAAACCGTGAGCGGTCGCTTGGTGGAAGTGCAAGGGAATCGCGCGAAGGTAGAACTGGGCGAAGGCGTGATGGCGGTTTGCCAGTTGAAGGCGCGCGAGGAGAAGCAGGCCGACGCCGAACCACGCAAATCCGCCGATATCGGCTCCCTGGGCGCCATGCTCGCGGCCAAATGGAAACAGGGCGGCGGAAATGACACCGTGGGAAAACCGGCTGCTCGCCCCGGCGAAATTCGCAGCTTCCGCATCGCCCATTTAGACCTCGCTAAACGGCTGATTGAGCTAGAGTTAGCAAGTTAGCCCCCGGACGTGACCAAAAGCGAACTCATACGTCCATCGCTTTGGTGGCAACTCAGGCCGAAACTCTCGGAACTCTAGCAGCCGTGCGCGGCGCAACCGACCGGTCGGACGAAATTGGGCTGATTCGAGCAGCCCAACATGGCGATAGCGAAGCATTCGAACAACTTGTCCGCGCCTACGATCAGAACGTCCTCCGCATGGCTTTCAACCTCCTGCACTCCAGGGAAGACGCGCGTGACGTTTACCAGGAAGTATTCCTCCGCGTTTACCGCAACCTCCCTAAATTCCGCTTCGATTGCAGCTTCAGCACGTGGCTCTACCGCATCGTCGCGAATCTCTGCCTGGATCAGCTCCGCAAACGCAAAGTTCGCAAAGAGACGAGCCCTGCTATCGAGACTACGGCCGGCGAAATGGACAGTTTGCAATTCGTTCCGGAACGCCGCGCCGAGGTCGACCCTCAACGTCGATTGTTAAGCGCCGAAGTCAATACCAGGGTCAACGAGGTGCTCGAAGGCCTCACGCCCCGCGAACGCATTGTTTTCGAGATGCGCCATTTTCAAGGCATGCGCCTGCGCGCCATCGGCGACGCTCTCGGCGTTACCGAGGAGGCCGCGAAGAACTGTCTCTTCCGTGCGACACAGAAAATGCGAGCGGCTTTGGGAGATTTCGTATGACCTGCCGTGAGGCCCGGCTCAACTTATCTCTTTACCTGTATGGAGAGTTGGATTTTGCCCGAGAAGAAGCGTTCGAGCAGCACCTTTCGAGCTGCGCTCTCTGCCAGCGGGCCTTTGCGCGTGAGAAAGCCTGGCACACAAGCCTGAACTCCGAACGCCGCGATGTCGATGTCGACCTGCTGATGGAGTGCCGGCAGGATTTGCGCGTCGCGCTCGCGCAGCGCAAGAAAGAGCGTAGTCTATCTTGGTTGATGCGTTGGATGGAACCGAGCCGCTGGCCCGCGGGACGCTGGTCTGTGCGGCTCGCTCTTGCTTCCTTCCTCGTGTTTCTTGGATTTTCAGCATCCCGCTGGATGGAACGAGCCGGCCTGGCTGAAAGCGGATTTGGCGGCGGTTCCTTGATGTCGGTCCTGAATCCGGCAACTGCGCGCGTCCGCGACATTCAACCGGACGGTCAAAATGGGGTTCGCATTATCGTTGACCAGGTCAAAGAGCGCGAGATTACGGGAAGCCCCGAAGACGATTCCATTCGCCGGCTGCTGGTCGCAGCAATGAACGAGTCGCTCGATCCCGGTATTCGCGTCGACTCCGCTGAAATGTTAAGGAACCAAGCGGGCGAGCGCGATGTCCGCGATGCTCTCTTGAACAGCGTCCGCAAGGACCCGAATGCGGCCGTGCGTTTGAAAGCTCTCGAAGCGCTCCGGCGGTTTTCGAGCGATCCGGCGACGCGCGATACCTTGGCCTTTGTCCTGCAGCATGATGATAATCCGGGTGTCCGTTCCGAAGCGATCGACATACTCGCTCCGGCGGGGCAGAAAATTGACATTACGCCCGATCTGGCCCTCACGCTCCAAAGCATCCTGCGTTCCGAGCCCGAGGATGACTATGTGCGTAATCGCTGCCTCCAAGTCTTGCAGCGGATGAATGCGTCGGGCGACGTGTACTGATACGCGCTAGTGAAAATGGACCCGTTTTCCAATCGAGTTCCGGTTTCAAACGTCAATCTTGCATGGGAAGTATGAAAGGGTTTCACCTTCGCCGCTCTCTGGTAACGGCAACTCTGCTCGGCGGATCGGTTTTCGGCGCTAGCGCGTTCGCTCAGTCCAACTTTGCACAGCTCCAGTTCGCCCAGTTAAATCAGGATCCTGATCTTTGGAACTTTCAGAATCAGGGACGACTTCTCTCAAGCCAGTTCCGGACAGGCGGTAGCTATCTCGGCGTTCAGCTTTCGGATATTGATTCCGACCGTGCCGCAACATTGAGTCTCGGAGAGCCGCGAGGCGTAGAAATCACTGCCGTCGAGCCTGGAAGTCCCGCCGAACAGGCCGGCTTGAAGCCTGGGGATGTGCTGTTGAGCTACAACGGCGAAAATATTCTGGGGGCTCAACAGCTCGGACGCCTCGTATCAGAAACTCCAATCGGGCGCAAAATCAGAATCCAGTACTGGCGGCAGGGCAAGACCGAATCGACTGTCGTGACCACCGCGGCGTATCAACCGCGAATCGTCGGAATCCCTCCTGCTTCGGTCAATATGAGGCGGTTCGATTTTCCGGATTTTCGCAACTTTGAGATTTCCGACATTCCCACCCCCTTGCTGGCATGGAAGAATTCCATGCTTGGGATCGAGTGTGAGCCGCTCGACACGCAACTTGCGCAATATTTCGGGGTAAAAAGCGGTGTTTTGGTTCGTTCGGTCGACAAGGGCGGTCCTGGCGGTAAGGCCGGAGTCAAAGCCGGCGATGTGATCACGTCCCTTGGAGATCACGGCATCAGCAATCCCCGTGATTTCACGGCTTATACGCGGACGGAGCGCCAACCCGTTAGGAACCTCTCTGTCGAACTCGTCCGTGATCATAAGAATCTTAGATTGAGTGTCGCCGTAAACGAGACCCCGTGAGGATTCCTTCATTCCTCGTTCGTCCGGCCCACTAGCTCCCGATCGGGTATAGTAACTGCATTCGCTTCGTCTGAAGCGAAAGCCAACCTTGTCACAGTCTCTTGCGAACACGGCCAGATGGGCCGCCGCGCAGCGTGCCCAAGAGTCGGATCGTCCGGACAGGTTGTTCGACGATCCATTGGCTCGTTCGCTGGCCGGAGAAGAAGGGATGGCGATGCTCAGGCTCTCCGAGCAGTCCAATCCTCAACGCGACAATACGGCGAGCTACATGGCCGTGCGGACAAGGTTCTTCGATGATTTGGTGCTGCAATCAACTCGAGATGGCATCCGGCAAGTTGTCATCCTCGCGACCGGCATGGATACCCGAGCGTTCCGCCTCGATCTCCCAGCGGAAACGGATTGGTACGAACTCGACCAAAGCGAAGTGCTCGAGCTTAAGGAAGAAATACTGAACAGTGAAAACGCCATCCCTCGTTGTCGAAGAATAGTCCTTCCAGTTGATTTGAAGCAGGGCTGGCGTTCGGAGGTCGCGAGAGCGGGCTTAGGGCTTACGAAGCCGTCGATGTGGATTGTCGAAGGACTCTTGTACTACCTCGATCAACAGGAGGTCGCTGAGCTACTGGGCCAGATCTCCTCATGCGCCGCGGCCGGCAGCGTGCTCGGCGCAGATCTTGTAAGCGCGTCGTTCTTTGAAAGCCCATGGACAAAGAAGGCGCTCGAAATGATGGCGGCGCGAGGATTGGCTTGGCGCTTCGGGACGGATGACCCCGAGTTGTTATTCACTGAGCATGGCTGGCACGCCCAAGTCACGCAACCTGGTGAAGAGGGCGCAAATTATGGCCGCTGGTCATTCCCTGTACCGCTGCGGACCCAAAGAGAACTACCGCATAGCTTTCTGGTGAAGGCGACGAGAACGTAGAGCTTGGTCGACGCAAAGCGGCCGGAGGAGGACGAGCAGCATCATGACTGGGAAAGAGACAAAGCTCTTCGATCCCGCGGATGGCTTCGGACCACTGACTAATCTTTATGTCGCAACCGACGCCACTCTCGCAAGGCGCGACGGTCAATGGTTGCTGTACTTGGCCGGTAGAGCTACTGATATCGAGGGAATCCAACTATTCAGCGCATCACTACCGAAAGGAACACCACTTGCAGCCACGGGCTGGAGACTGACTTCAGAGCGCGATGATCCGACCAGGATCGCTGTTCTTTCCGGACAAGAGCGCAGCAAGGCATGGGATCTCAAAGGGGGGCGCCACTGTCCGGCGTACGTGAAGGGCTGGGACCCACAGCGGCGTGATTGGATCGAGCGGATCTACTATGCTGGCGGAGCAGAAAACGTCCGGGGACCGTACACGATCGGGTACCTCGAATGGAACGGCGAGCAATGGATTGATCAACCGGAGCCGGTCTTTACCGCGTATGAGGACTGGGAGCACGGCAGTGTGTATGAGCCTAACTTCATCTACGCCGACGGCCAATGGAAGATGTGGTACGTCGCAGGGTCCAATCAGGAAGACTACATCGTTCAAGGTTATTCGGAAAGCCCGGACGGCCGCAGTAATTGGACCACCCATAAAATCGTTTTTTCGCCAGACGACAAGGTCTTCGATTTCTGCGTAATCAGAACAAGTAGAGGATATGACGCCGTGTATTCGCGGGTCTGGCTAAGCAACACATCACCACCGGCAACGACTGGCCTGTGGTGGTGCCACGCTGATATACCGTCTTCCCAGATATCAGACTGGAGCCGGCCTGTGCAGATCATGACGGCGGAAGATCGGAAATGGCATGCGGGCCCTTGGAAGCCCTCATTCCAATATGGGGAGACGGATCCGAACCAGATGTTTGTATTCTTCGATGGCGTATATGCCAAAGATGTGCCCGGCCCGTTCCCGTATGTGTTTACGTTAGGCTGCCTCGAGATTCAACGGCCGAGTCCTGAGCGGAACTAGCCGTGCGATTGCGGCCAGCGTTTCTGCATGTACGATCGCAAGCGCAAGATGGCTTGCGATTTCAGTTGGGAAATTCGCGACTCATGCAGGTCTACAATTTTCGCTATTTCGCGGAGGGTCATTTCCTCGTAATAGTAGAGGCTCAAGACCGTCCGCTCGAGATGCGGCATTTTTTCGATCGCTTCGGCCAGCAGCCGTTCGAGTTCGGCTCGCTCCACGATCTGCGAGGGCCACTGCTCGTCCGAATCTGACAAATAACGCAGCAGATCGCAGCCTTCCTCCTCGGTTCCCGCGTTCTCCAGACTGCCGAGCGTGAGCCCGCGTATATCCGTCAGCCATTCCTGGTACTCTCTCATTGAAAGGCCTAGCCGGGCGGAGATCTCTTCTTCGGTGGGTGTGCGATGATGCTGCTGTTCCAGTTCGGAAATAGCAGCCTCGATCTGTTTGGATCGCTTCCTCTGCTGGCGCGGCGCCCAGTCGAGTCCGCGCAAACTGTCTAGAATCGCCCCGCGAATCTTGTATTCCGCGTAAGTCTTCAATTTGACATCGTGACTGGCATCATAGCGGTCGATGGCCGCAATTAGTCCCAGCACGCCCGTAGAAATCAGGTCATCCAGACTGACCGACACTGGCAATCGCTCGTGAATCCTTCGCGCGATCAGCTTTACTTGGGGCAGGTGCTCCAGTATGAGCTGTTCGCGGATTGCTGCAGTCGGGGCTAAACTCTGATAACTCTCTAGTTCGGGGGCGGTCATTACAACCTCGTATCGGCGCTTATCCTCAGGTGCGGTAAGCACTCTAAGTCATTCTTCGGTCGCAATCGTCCAAAACTTGAGTTCGCGTGCCAATGAGTCTTCGTGTCTTATTCGCTTACTTCCTTAGAAAAGAATCGGCTGATTTCCGCTAGAATCGAAGGAGTAAGCTGTCGATAAGTAACAGCAGGTCAGGTTATTCCGGCTAAGAGGAAAGGAAGCTTCATGGCACTCGACCCCCAACCGGGCTCAACCAGCACCGCTTCCGGTGCGGCGGTCGCTACAGCCCGCGAACCCGAGGACACGCCTTCCGATCCCGCTCGCGAAGCACGCATGACAGAACTGCGCCAGAAATATCTGGAGGGGCAGTATACCGTTATCCCCGCGCGGTCAGCGAGAAACTCGTCAAACGTCACCTCACCGGCAAGTAGCGTGCCGACCCAATGACTAACGCGTTGCGCGACCCACGCCTCGCCGGGGCAGTATCCTGAACAGGTAGGAGATCATAATGATCCGCCCGATCCTGTGCTTCTGCGCAGCGCTGAGCCTTCAGGCCGCCACGCCTCTTTTTCAGAACCAGTCC
>JAFATG010000348.1 GCA_019244055.1 Acidobacteriaceae bacterium
CTGATGTTGTAGTCTATCGTGTAACTCCATAGATGTGGGTTAACCGCCACCGAGCGAACAGCGGGAAGTTCGTTGCTTTGGAGGCCTGAGACGAGACCCGGGGTATTCGGATCGGGAATGAGAGGCAGAATAGATTTTGCAAGAGCACTGAACCGGGATTGCGGAATTATGTTGCCGGGGAAAGGCGCGCCAGTCGTCGGGTCATAGATGGGGATCACGTTTCCACTGGCGTTTACGAAATGGCTAAAGTCGCCATTTTTCATTGCCACGGTTGGTACCGTCCCGATCTGGTTCTGAGCCTGATTCTGTTTGAACCAGTCCTGGGACGTAGAGAAGAACAAGCGGTTTTTCCCGTTGTAGACTTTCGGGATAATGATAGGGCCGCTGAGGGTAAAGCCGTAATTGTTTTGCTGATTGACTGGGGGAATGGGTTGTCCGGCGCTGTTAAAAGTCGTCGCGAAAGGGGCAAAATAAGGGGAGTCAAAAAACTGATTGCGAAGGATCTCAAAAGCGTCTCCGTGGAACTGGTTTGTTCCTGATGCCATCTCGAATGCGACGGCACCTTGACCCAAGCCGTACTGTGCATCGAACGTAGCGGTGTTGACACGAAATTCGCTAACCGCTTCATACGGCGGGTTGATATACGTTTGGTTGCCGGAAAATTGAACGAACGCTACCGGAACACCATTAAATTCGGCTTCGTTCTCGTAAGTGACTCCACCGTTAATCCAATGAGAGTTGGCGCTTCCGCTAACACCAGGCGCGAGATACATGAACGAGTCAATTTGCCGTGCCAGGCTGTTAATTTCAATCGGAGCGTTTTTCACCAGCTCAGGCTCGAGGGTTGTACCGATGGTGGGCGAGGCCGTATCCAACGAGATGGCGGCTTCTTGCACGTTGATGGTCTCAGTAGTGGAGCCGACCTCCATCTGAACGTTAATCGTTGTCATCCTGGCAACTTCAACGACAGCATCCAACTGAGCCTTCTTGAAACCTTGCGAGTCAACGGCAACTGAGTACCGGCCGGGAATCAATCCGACAATCGTGAAGGTGCCTTCTGATGAGGTGATGGCAGACGACGCAACGTTCGTGTCTGTGTTGGTAACAGTCACATGCGCGTTTGGAATGACCCCGCCGCTTTTATCCGTGACAGTTCCGTCGATCCCGTTTCCTGCCTGAGCATTGAGCAAGGCACTCACAAGGAGCAGGACCGCACCGAGCACCAAGTCCGGAACGAATGCCCCCCGATATCTGAGACCGACATTGAAAAAATCCGATTTCTGAGCCACGGTTTGTCTCCCTAAAAGCCTCCGGACAGAACAGAGGCATGAAGCCGACAACTAGAATTGTGTGAGTAAGTTTAGATCCGGTACGGCCAACAGTCTAGAAGATTTCGATGATTGTTTGTCGTAAAACTGTAGTGATCATGGCGCGTTCGGGTGCGCCTCTTGTCCATTCTGGTCCGCCGCCACGAGGCATCTTACCTTTGAAGTTGTAGCACTTCCTCGACTTTTCCGTTTCGAATGCCGTACATGCGCGTGTGCAAATTGACTGTTGCGTCGCTGTAGTGTACGCAGATCTCGAGCGTGTGACCAACTTCGATTGGAATCGATGAATCCAGCATGTCGATAATGCCGTGTTCCGCATTCAGTCTTCTCAAGCGCAGGCCCTGGTGGGCTTTAAGAACGGGCAGACCATGCTCACAGGCGATGGATTTTAGCCCTGCATCCACCACGACCCGCTCTCCCTCCGTTTTGCTAATGACGGTAGCCAGCACACTGAGCGCCGGTTCGAAATCCTTGCAGGTAGCCACGTAATCGGTATCCATCAGCAAGTAGGAGCCCGCTTGAAATTCGGTAATGGCGGGAAACCTCGGTGTCAGATGGTAGGTGCCTGTGCCGCCCGTGCTGACGATTTCAACCGGAATCCCATTCTCAGCCAGAAGGCACCGGCATTTCATTAAGGTACCCATTGCCAAATCGTACGCGGACTCCTTGTCGGGCCCTTCCACTTGATGTGCGACGTGCCCTTCGTATCCCATGAGGCCGCGAAAAACCAGTCCTTCTTCCAGAACTTGACGGGCGAGTTCCAGGACCGGAGCCCCCGGTTTTGCGCCGGTTCGATTTTGGCCCACATTGACGTCCACCAGAACGCTGAGACGATGCCCTTTGGCCCGTCCGGCTGCTGCAAGCGTAGCTACGGCCTTCGGATTGTCTACAATCGCCTTCACGTCGGCTTGACAGGTGAGATCGACGAAGCGCCCGATCTTGCGGTCGCCGGCGAGTTCGCTGGAGATGAGGATATCCGTGATTCCGTTCGAGACCATAGCCTCGGCCTCGCCCAACGTCGCGCAGGTCATGCCAATCGCTCCCGCGTTCAACTGACGTCGGGCAAGCGCCGGGGATTTGTGATTCTTGTAGTGAGGACGCAACCGCGTCGTGCCCGCAGCGAAGAATCGCGCCATCTTCGTCAGATTGCGCTCCATGGCATCGAGATCCAGCAGGAGCGCGGGCGTGTCGAGCTCGTGTAGAGTTATCAACGACGCACCGCCTGACCGACTGAGCCGGCCGGTCCCGCTGTGTCGACGAGATAAAGTACTGCATCTCCTCTGAACGGCGGAGTAAACGATTGCGCGGCCGATCCGGCGGAAATTGGGCTTGAGGTAATCGTCGTGTCCGAGTCGGGATTGAACCACTCGACGGATAAGGTCTTCGTAGGCGGCATAGCTGAGACATCGACACTGAAAGCGCCGCCGGAAGGTGCATAAACCAAATACTCCGCACCACTAGATGCTGTGTGTGCTAAACAAAATCCTGTGGAAGAAAGCGATCCGCGTGGCATGAGCGCCGCGAGGTTGAGCTTTCGCGAATATCGGCGAATGTAGCCGAGATTATCCCTGAAGTTATTCCACCGACTATCCGGTGCGCTGCAGATGCCATTTTTCGGAGCTACACAGAGATTCCGCTTCTCGCGTGGGTAATAGGTCACGTAGGGATCCATGAACAGAACCTGATTACCACGCAGGAAATTCTCCCATGCGTAGTTTCGATTCTGCTGTGCCGTAACGTTCCACATGCCAAAGTTGGAATGATCACTGTCATTTACGTTGACTTTGCAAGCGGGTCTCCCGCCTCCGCAGGATTTCGTAGGTGAGATCCTAACTGCCGGCGCGACCCAGTCGGCATCAGAATTGTAAATGATCGAGTCTGGAGCGCCGATTAGTGCCGCGTAACCGATCGGATGTTGGTGTGGCTTCTTCGCTTCATACGCTCGTATGTGAGAAATCTGATGGTCATTCCACCAGATGGAATTGGCAGGCGCCTCCTCGGAAACGATCCAGAGCACGTTTGGTAAATCGTTCAGCGTATCGATTACTCTCTCGACATAGGCGTCCTGGAACCGCGTAACTGCATTGGGCGCTGTCATGGTCAAAGCCCCAATGCCTTTCTTGCCGCCCGTGTAGCCGTCGTCCACACCATTGATATTGTTTGCGGCGGTAAGAGGGTAGCCGTCACCTGAGCACCGGAAGATATTCAGCCACTCGCCCGTAAATAGGTGGACTCCGGCATAGATACCGGCCTCGCGCAAACGCTCCACGCGCGTTCGTAGACGATCGAAAAACCTGGGGTCGAACTTTGTCAGGTTGAACTTCAAGCGTCCGTCGCTCGCGTTCCCCGGGCCGGTTCTTGCCCAAGGAAGCGGGCTAACCACGAAATCCGGCGGGGCACTAGCCGTGACCGGCAGATCGCAGAATCTCGGCATTTCCGTAATCCACAACAAGGTGAAATTGTGTCCATGAGAGGTCAGGAAGCCGACGAACGCATCAAAATCTAATGGTTCGATCGAACCATTGGTACCTCAATCCTGAAAGGTGTTCCAGGTCTGTGATCCAACCAGGATGATAGTCGCGCCACTAGCGTCCTTGAAGTAGTTCGGATTACTCGAGACCGCGAGAGGGCCGGTGATTTCGGCCGGTGATACCACCCAAACCCCGAGTAAGAAGCAAAGAAAAAATGCCAGGCCGCCAACGAAAGCACTTCTTGCGGCCTGTACACGCATTTTGCGAGGATACATCGGCGGACCTTCCCCGGATCTGTGCTACTCGCGTTCAAGCATGATCTAGACGTACAAGGATTGTATAACTTGGGACGGAACGATGGCTTTGTTAGAAGATACCCTTTTTAGTCACCGGAACTTGAGGTATGCTCTGAGCCAGGATGATTTGACATCAAATGATTATGCTGGGGATCCGAATCAATTGGCCATTGCTTCTCGTATTGACAGCGATCGGGGCCTCTTCAGCGAGGTTGGACGCCGGTGCTCCGCCCGATTCGAGTCCGCCGGTATTTCCTCTCAAGGTGAGCGCAAACAAGCGATATCTCGTTGACCAAGAGAACCGACCGTTTCTCATCGTCGGTGACACTCCGCAAGGACTGATGGGAAGATTGAGCGAGCACGATGCGGAAATCTATTTTGCCGATCGCGAGGCTCACGGGTTCAATACTGCGGGCTGGATCGATGTGACGTGTGCCGGACATGATTATCCGGACAACGTCAATGGCACTACTCCTGATGGAATCCGGCCCTTCTTAGGATTTGTTTCAGGAGGCACAGACTACCAGCACTACGACTTCGGCAAGCCCAACCAAGCGTACTTCTCTCGCCTCGATCATGTAGTGCAGATTGCGGCTGATCACCATCAGGCCGTCTTCCTGGATCCCATGGAGACGATCGGATGGCTACAGGCGCTGCGGAATAACGGCCCGAAGGCGGCGTACGCTTATGGGCGATATCTGGGCAGACGTTACAAACGTTTTCTGAATGTTCTCTGGCTGAATGGCAATGACTTTAATACCTGGCGGAATCCGGCCGATGATGCGGTCGTTCAAGCTGTGGCAAAAGGCATCCATTCTGTCGATCCAGACCAACTTCAAACCGTTGAGCTGAATGTGTTCACAAGCTCGTCCTTCGACGATCGAACTTGGATCCCGCTTAGCGCTCTGAATAGCACCTACACCTATTCGCCGACATACATGCAGATGCTGCACAGTTATAACCAGAAACCGGTTGCCCCAGCCTATTTGGTAGAAGCGCATTACGAGCTGGAGAACGTCGGAAAGCCGCCGGACCTCGGAACGGCCGCAGTATTGCGCCGTGAGGAGTATTGGACTATGTTGACCGGCGGAGCGGGGCAGTTCTACGGCAATGCCTACACATGGTCGTTCAAAGCCGGTTGGCAAAGCCATCTGGATACACCCGGGGTCGCACAGCTCAAACTTTGGGAGGAGTTCTTTGCCGCCTTGCCTTGGCAGGATCTCATTCCCGACCAGGACCATGCGATTCTGACGGACGGATTTGGTACTTACGGAACGCTTGAAACTCGCGTCAGCCAAAGTGATTACTCCGCCGCAGCCAAAACACCTGATGGGACCTTCGTCGTGGTGTATATGCCCACGGCTCGAACCATTACGATCAACATGGGAGCCCTGCGAGGCCCAACACGTGCGCGATGGTTCGATCCGGCAAGCGGCGCGTACCATGACGTTTCAGGTGGTCCGTTCGCGAATCGCGGCGGTCATCAATTCACACCGCCGGGAAAGAATCACGATGGCGATAGTGACTGGGTTTTGCTGTTGGACACTCGGTAAGTGGGGTTATCTATTATCGACGGAGGACAATTTGCCAGAGGAGCATCCGAGTTAAAACATGTCCCTATCACTCACTTCAGCGATACTTGCATTCGCATTCGTCACTGCTGCAGGGTCAACCGCATTCGCGGCCCCTTCAAACGTAACTTTCACGCAGTCAGCCCCATCCGTTGAAGCGTACGATTTCATCGAAGTTACGATTAACGTCGCTAATCAGGACGCGAGCAATCCGTTTACCGAGGTGTCTGTGGCTGGAAAATTCGCGGCCGCAAGCGGCGACAAACAATGGAACGTGGATGGCTTCTGCGACTCGCCGGATGGCTCGATTTACCGGATTCGCTTTACGCCCCCAGCGGCAGGTGATTACAAATACGCAATCACCTACAGCCAGGGACCCACGCAGAAACAACACTTGGGCGTTTTCAAGGCGATTGATGCTCATCGGAGAGGTCCCATTCGCGTGGATCCGCAATATCCTTGGCATTTCATATGGGAAGGAACAGGAGAGCATTATTTTTTCAATGGGACCACTGCTTATTGGCTTACCGGTTGGAAGGATGAACGCATCATCCGAAACAGTATTGATCGCCTTCACCGGCTGAAGGTGAACCGAGTCCGCGTGACGGTCGCCGGGCGCAGCAATCTGTTTTTTGGGGAGCCGGTGATGATCGGCGAGAACTACTCAAACCTGCCGACGCCATGGGTTGCCGAACGTCCGAACGACTTTAGCCATCCTGGCTTTGATTACACGCGGTTCTATATCCCACTCTGGCAGAAGTTCGAACACATGCTTCGCTATTCGCGCGACGAAGACATGATCATCTCGGTCGTGTTTGACATGAATGACAACAAGGTTCATCCTGCCGCGGGCAGCGAAGACGAACGGCGGTTTTTGCACTACACAATCTCTCGATTCAGCGCCTTCTCGAACGTAACCTGGGATCTCGGCGATGACCTCGAAGGTTATCGCGATGACGAATGGAGTCACGAAACAGGCACTCTAATCGAGCAATGGGATCCCTACCATCACCTCGCGACAAGCCATCCGATGAAGACGATTCACCAGGATCGTGGTTCGGCCTGGTTTGGGTTTACTTCGCTTCAGGACTGGTCGCGCCAGCAACACCCGCTGATGCTCGCATCGCGTGAGTTGCAAAAGAAGTCCGGCAGAATCATCCCACAGACAAACGAAGAGTACGGTTACGAGGACCATTATCCAAAGTGGGCGATGCCGGGGTCCGACTCAGCGGATGCGTTGCGCCGGACGGCCTGGGACATTGCAATGGCGGGTGCGTATCAAACTGCAGGCGAAACCTGCCGGAGAGGCACAAACATTTATCCGGATATGGGTGGCGGTTGGATGAATGGACGCGGCGATGACACCATGACGATGTTTCTCGGATACGGCCACATGGTGGACTTCTTTGCTAGTTTCGAGTGGTGGAAAACCGAGCCGCATGATGAGTTGGTGGATAGTGGCGCGTATTGTCTTGCCAGGCCGGGAGAGATCTATGCCGCCTATTTGCCGAATGGAGGCAAAGTAACTATCAAGCTAGAACCGGGCTCGTACGAGGCGACCTGGGTTTCTGCACTCAGCGGTGATAAAGTGACACTTCCCGTTGTCGAGGGCCCTTCCTGGACTTCCCCAGAAGCGCCAGACCACCACGATTGGGCCCTCTTGCTTCTAAGAAAATACTGAGGTTCTACTGTTTACTGCTGAGTCAGATCTGCGGGACGATTCGAGCCGGATCCGAAGCAAATTGTCTCGGAATTAGACAGATCCAGTCTTGTAATTGTAATGGACAGATACTCGGACCAAAACTAAGATTTCGTTAATATGGGGCTGTTAGATCGATGCACATTTGTATCCGCTTTCGTGGCAGCCTGGTGTCAAGCAAGAACTATTTCAGTTCCACTTCGATCTCTGTTGCCGGTGGCCAGGCCAAGGGCGTGAATTACCTGCTCGATGGCGGTGACAACAACGATGGATGACGAATGTTAACTTGCCAATTCCGTTTCGTGACGCACTACAAGAGTTTAGCGTCGAGACCAGCACTCTTCCTGCGAGGTATGGGTTGCGCACGGCCGGCGTAGTGAATGCCATCACAAAGTCAGGGACGAACGCCTTTCACGGCGAGCTGTTCGAATTTCTCCGAAATGGAGATTTGAACGCACGCAATACCTTTGCCGCTACTCCGGACACCTTAAAGCGTAACCAGTTTCGGCGGCACTATCGGCGGCAGAATTATCCGCGACAAGCTGTTCTTCTTTACTGGCTACCAGGGTACGAGGCAACGCAGCGACCCGCCCCAGACCATTAGCTTCGTCCCACCCAAGCTGTTCTGAATGGCGATTCAGCGGCATCACTTCTGCGAACGGCTTTGGTGGATCGGCGCTAACGCTTACGGACCAATACCAATCAGCCGTTTCCAAACAACCAGATACCCGTGTCCCGCTTTAATCCGCAGGCCCTGGCGCTCGTGAGCAAATATATTTCGACAACCAGCAACCCCTGCGGCGAGATTTTGTGCCACATGCGGAGTGACCTTCATGTTCCGGCACTCGGCGACGAACTCTTTAGTGTCGTATCCCTTGTCGGTGGCCACCGCCACTCGCTTGGTGCCGGAAATCTGCTCCAGCATGATCAGGGCAGCATCTCGCTCGGCCGTTCTGTTGGCTTCGAACAGTTCCGTGTTGACGATCAACCCGTTCCGATTCTCCACCAATAGGTTTCCCTGGAAGCTAACTTTGCTTCCTTGCCGCGTCCCTTCCGGGCCAACTTCGCATCGCCGTCGGTGGTGGATGCGTGCGCCTGATTGGAGCCTTTCTCCCCATGGAAACTTACAGTCGGGTTGCCGGGATCATCCGGCGGAGTGGCTTTGTTCCGATCCTTTGCGCTGAAAACTCTTCAGACTGGCCCAGGCCTCGATCAGTGTTTTATCTACCGTGAAGTGTTCGTCCGAAGCTCATCCCTTCTCGCGTGCTTGCTTTACGATTTCGGCCCAAAACTCCCGCGCCACATCTCCATCCAGCAGCCGCTCCCGATTCTTTGTAAAGGTCGTTGCCTCCCACACCAGGCACCGGTGATAATCTGTTGCAGCGCCGAGGGCACATCCAACGGTGTGGGCTCCTTGTTCAAAACGGCCGCCACAGTGGAGAGCAAGTTCTCGCCGCGAAACGCCCGCCGTCCGCTTAGAAAGCTCATACAGCACCGCCCCAAAACTGAATATGTCCGACCGCACATCCAGCGGCTTGCCATCAGCCTGCTCCGGAGACATATACGCTGCCCTGCCGATGACTAGTCCTTCGATAGTGGCAGTTTCGTCAGAATCGGCGATTTGCTTGGCCAGTCCGAAATCGAGCAGCTTCACTGAGCCCTGTGGACCAGGCCTCTGCGGTGCGCGGCCTCCAACGCTTCAGCGATCTGCGCTGCAAGCCGCACGGCCTCCTTCAAAGCGCGTGGTCCCGCGGTGGTTGTCCTTCGATGTATTCGAGGACCAGGTAATCCGGTCCGATGTCGTAGATCTGACAGATGTGCGGATGATTCAGCCCGGCGATCGCTCGCGCCTCCTGCTCGAATCGCGTGCTATGCCGCCCCTTGAACCGCTTCACCGCCACCGTGCGCTCCAGCCGCGTGTCGCGCGCCTTCCACACTTCGCTCATTCCGCCCGCACCGATCGGCGCAAGTAGCAGGTAGGGTCCCAGGTGACCGCCAGTGACCCAAGTTGCCATGCCCTTCTGATTCTATGGGGAACGGTCCTGTGCCGGCCGGCAGATGGGATCAGGAACAGGAAAACGCGCCAGGCGCGTGCCGCCTTCGCCTTTTGCCAAAGCCCAGTTGTTACGAACCCGCGGTGAAGTTTCCATCTGTGTGTTGGTCCTCGCCGCAGCCCTTACGACTCCGCGTTAACGGCTGGTCGCTAGACATCTGAGCCTGTCAGTAAAGAGCGGCGCGGGAAGCTTTGGTGAATCCAAAGCAAGTTTTTCACTCCATCTTCACAGGGGAACGTGCGAAAGGTGCGCTCCCCATCCAGTTCAACTTAACAGCCGACTTGTCCTGGCCGGGTTTGCAACACTTCCCCTGAACTCTCTTCCGAAATATAATTCTTTTTGGAGGACTTCAGATCTATGCGAAATCTTCTTTCGGTTGTCTTTGCAACGACTCTTCTTGGGCTACCTTCAGCGGCGGTGGCTCAGAAGGTTGAGACCGATTACGCCCATGGAACCGACTTCTCAAAATACAAAACGTACAACTGGACAAAGCTGCAAGACTCATCCGATACCAATCAATTGGTTGATCAGCGAATCACGGCTGCTCTAGAAGAGGAACTTGCAAAGGAGGGACTTACCAAGAACGAAAACAATCCTGATGTTCTAGTGGGCTATCAAACAGCCATAACTCAGCAAGTGCAACTACACACCTTTAGCACTCAGATGGGTCCGAGTTGGGGATATGGACCGCGCTGGGGGTACGGATGGGGAGGCGGATTCAGCTCGGGGACGTCGACCACCACGACCAGCACGATTCCGCGCGGCACCCTGACTGTTAGTATGTTCGATCCGCAGCAAAAACAACTCGTCTTTCGGGGAGTCGCTCAGGACACCTTGACGGGTAAGCCAGAAAAGGATACCAAGAAAATTCAGAAGGCAGTTGTCAAGATTTTCGAAAAGTATCCTCCCAAAGAGCGGGGATAGGGAACCGTCCGTCTTCTCGGGAACGGGGAGTCGTCTGGACCGAAGACCACTCAATCTGTTTGAGGTTTCAACGAAAGAGCAATGCGATACGAACCTGCCGAATAGATTGAGTGGACTAAAACATCAGGCCGACTCGTGCGCGTTTACGCACAACCGTGGCAGTTTGATATGTGCCAACACATTCCTCGGCCTCCGGAGTCCGTCACGCCGGGTGCTGCCAGCGTGAAAGCTGTCGCCTCTCGCGGCTATTTGGCCAAATCAAAGCAACTCGTCGCAGCCAAAGCCGCCTATGCTGGGGCCGCCGGCGTGAATCGAGGCTTCGTCCCGCGCCAAACCGCTCGAAGCGGGAATCGGCTCTCATAAGCGCAAACAGGTCATCGATAACGGCCGCGATGACGTCATAGCACCGATTCGTCTGTACAGCGAGCCTTCCTGGTTCGTATTCGGGACATCCATGTTGTCGATTATGCAATGCTGCAACCGATCGAGTGCGTCGTGGTATAGGCCAAGTGGTAGATCCGCGATTTTCTTGATCAGATACGGGCGGTCGTCTGAGGGCGGCGAACCCGCCTGGGTCGTTAAGGTCAAGCGCATGCTCTTCCAGTGAATTAAGTGGGCTCTGTTCCCATCTCGTTACGGCCTTATAAAACCAGTACCGCGAGAAATCTGACCTGCGCCTCCGGGACTGTGCTTTGGCTTCGTTGCAAGTCGCTATGCCGTGACCCAATCCCCACATTTACGCTTCTATCGTGGTCATGGAGAGGCTAGCAACTGCTCAGCCGTCATCGCCGACAGAAGTATATATCGATCCGCACTACCTCAGCTGAGATAGAAGTCAAACATTCGCCCACTAAAATGTTGTCTAATTTATGTATGCGCGATCGTGACGTCAGAGAGCGACTTTATCGCCAAGTGCGTGCGATCTACGCACAGGAACCTGACACTCGGTTCATCTCGGAGCTTGTGCTTAATCGAGGAGCTGCGAGGATCGACTTGGCAGTTATCAACGGCAGGCTTCATGGCTACGAGATAAAAAGCGACGCTGACACGCTGGATCGTCTTTCTACCCAGATCGAGGCTTACGATTCTGTCTTCGACGAGATCACGATAGTCGTTGGCGTCCGACACCTAGCTCGCGCCGAAGACCTGATACCGAGATGGTGGGGCATAATGCGTGCCGAGTCCTATGCCGGCGGGGTGGAGCTGTCGGTCTTGCGCAATCCCGAAACCAATCCTCGCCAATCTGGTCGGGCCGTCGCGGAACTACTCTGGCGTGATGAAGCCATGGCGCTTCTGAGGCGGTATTCGATTACAAAGGGCCTGGCAAAACTAAATCGAACACTACTTGCTGAAAAGATTGATGAATTGCTGGATCGTTCGATAGTCTTTGCATTTACTAGAGAAGCCCTCAAGGCTCGAGTCGGTTGGCGAGTTGACGAACAACAAACGTTATGTGATGGTTTGTTCCCACCTGTCGCCAGGTTGTAAGATTACCGGTTCCTGCTAAGCTGTGAGCGCACTTGAATAGATAATCGTCTCCCCAGCTAAACCGTGGACCGGAGTATGAAGGGTGGTTCACCAGTTGGGTGCTCAAAGTCCTATATTGGGCGTATCCCCCGTACCGAGGCTCCCGCAACGACCGTCCTCTAAAAATAAGCCACTCGTTTTCGGCCGTGTAGCCGATGCTTGCACTGGCCACCATCAACCTGGGGTCAATTTCACGGACGTCAACGTGAGAGATACCGTAATCGCCAAACCAAAATGTACTGTCCGTATCTTTTCTTAGTTGGCTCCAAAGGGCCCACTCAGCTCTCGCCAGGCTACTGATTCCGGGTGTTATGTCGCTCAAATCTATTGGAAAACTCGAGCCG
>JAFATG010000085.1 GCA_019244055.1 Acidobacteriaceae bacterium
ACGGACTGGTCAACCTTGTGCAATTAATCCCTTCTCTTGCGGCTCTGGGAGCTCAGTCTTCGTGAAAGCTGCATGCGGGAAAACTGCACGTGCAGTTTGAGCGGCGGACGGTGGCCAGCGCGCAAGCGCGCCACCTCCGACCCGACACCGATGAAAGCCCCGAACAAAGCCGGGCAACCGGTAGCGGAGGGGCCGGAGGGAAGGGGACTGGCCAAAGGGAACCTGCCCCAGCAAAACGTACCCCGGACTCAGGGCCGGGAGGGTGCGCCCAGTGCGCTGGAGCGGGTACGTCTGGCAGCAGCCAGAGATAGGAAGATGCGGTTCACCGCGCTCCTGCACCATGTCTATGCACTGCTGACACTGCGTGCTGCTTACTTTCAGTCTGAAGAAAGAAGCGGCTGCAGGGGTTGATGGCGAGACCTGGCGCCACTACGGCGAGCGACTGGAGGAAAACCTCCACCACCTCGCCGACAGGGTCAAGCGTGGAGCGTACCGAGCCAAGCCAGTACGTAGGGTGTACATCCCGAAACCAGATGGGCGGCAACGGCCGCTCGGCGTCACCACGCTGGAAGATAAGCTGCTCCAGCGGGCGATGGTAGAGGTGCTGAACGCCATCTATGAAACTGACTTCCTCGGTTTCTCGTATGGCTTCCGGCCTGGACGCAGCCCGCATCATGCGTTGGATGCGCTCTATGCCGGATTGCTGACCAGAAAGGTGAACTGGGTGCTCGACCTGGACATCCGTGGGTTCTTTGATGCCATCGACCACGGCTGGCTGGTGAAGTTTATCGAGCACCGGATTGCGGACCGGCGCGTCATGCGGCTCATCCAGAAATGGTTGCACGCCGGCGTGCTGGAGGATGGGAAGCGAATGGAGGCGGAGGAGGGAACGCCGCAGGGTGGCAGCGCGTCGCCCCTGCTGGCGAACATCTATCTCCACTACGCGTTCGACCTGTGGGTCCGGGTGTGGCGTCAGAAGCAAGCGCGCGGCGACATGATCATCGTTCGCTTTGCCGACGATATCGTGCTCGGGTTCCAGCATCGGTCTGATGCTGAGCGGCTCTGGAAGGAACTGAACGAACGACTGCGCAAATTCCGCCTGGAGCTGCACCCTGAAAAGACCCGCCTCCTGGAGTTCGGCCCGTTCGCGGCCGACAACCGGGCGCGGCGGGGTCAGGGGAAGCCCGAAACCTTCGACTTTCTCGGCTTCACGCATATTTGCGGAAAGAAGAGAAGTAACGGACGGTTTACGGTGCTTAGGCAGACGATGCGCAAGCGGTTGCAGGCCAAGCTGAGCGAGGTGAAGGCCGAGCTCCGCAGACGCATGCACAATCCCATCCCGGAGCAGGGCAAATGGCTGAGTGCGGTGGTTGGCGGACACACCCGTTACTACGGGGTCCCGATGAACAGCCACGCGCTCTCGCTGTTTCGGTTCCAAGTCGGCCGGCTGTGGTATCGCGCACTGTCGCGCCGCAGCCAAAACGGCCGTGTCTTGTGGGACCGGATGTACCGGCTCATTGACCGCTGGTTGCCTCCAGCCCGCATCTGCCATCCCTATCCCCTGCGCCGCCTGGGCGTTATCACCTGAGGCAAGAGCCGGATGCGGTAAATCCGCTCGTCCGGATCTGTGGAGGCGATTATGGGTAACCACGATTCCTACTCCGACTCAGGTGACATCCAACCGACGGAGATCAATGACCGGGAAGCTGCACTCGCGGGAAACAGCCAGCGGTAAACAAAAAGGCAGAAGAAAACACGATGGTTAGAGCTCAGACGAACAGACTGCGTATGACGCTAAGCGATCCTGAGCTGCCGCGGAGCGGCTTAGTTGTGTGCTGGGCATGCTCAGCAGCTTGGAGGTGAAAGTCCTCCGCTCAACCTGATGGAGGTGAAGGGCTAGCGATAACATAAGGGCTAGTGCCGCGAGGCGAGGTCTGAAGCAACTTTGAGCAAACGTGCGAGTCGATGGAAGCTGGTCGCCTTCTATGACCCGAATGACACCAGTACTTATGATTACCTAACGCCGTTGCAGCGCGCGCCTCGCTTCGCCAATGATCGCAACTGGCCTGTCGCGGATGCGAATCGAGGAGCTGCTACTTCCACCACCACCGCTTAAGCTTGGCGTTCACATGCGCCAATGCGTCCGTTGGCCGGGCGAAGGACAATCCCTTCGAAAGCCCGCTAGAAAGACGCGACTTAATCTGGTTCAGCACCTTGACACGCAGTGACTAGCTCAAAACGAAGCCTTCGTATCCGTTTGCGGCGATATCGGCGAAGATCTTGCGATACATGGGTACGCCGCCGCCGAACAGCAAGAAACGACCCCGCTCACTTCCGGGATTCGTGCTACCGAAGAACCATGAATCCCGCATTTTATCGACCAGTAGTCCTTTGGCCGATTCGTAGCAGCGCTCAGTCCATGCATCTTCGGCCTCGCGCGTTGTGGTCATCGTCTCGAAACCCTTGTCGCGCATATAGCGGATACAATCGACGATCCATTCGACGTTGTTCTCCGCGGAGCGAGTAATATTGCAAAACACCGCCGGGTTGTGCGGCCCCATGACAGCCCACAGGTTTGGGAAGCCCCAGAACTGAATCCCGAGGTTCGTTCTTGGCCCGTCTGACCAATGCTCCTGTAGGGATCGGCCGTTCTGGCCGCGAATGTCCATCCGCAGAAGCTCGCCGGTCAGGCTATGAAAGCCTGTGGCATAAATGATTACATCGAGTTCGTACAACTCCTTAACCGTTTCGATCCCGACTGGTGTGATCTTTTTGATCGGAGTTTCACGCAAATCGACCAATCCGACGTTACTGCGATTGAACGCCTCGTAATAGTTCTTCTCCCCTGGACAGCGTTTTGTGCCGAACGTGTGCTTCGGGATTAATTTTTGAGCCGTCGCGGGATTCGGGACGCGCTCGCGGATCTTCTGAGCAAGAAACTCCGCAACCTCATCCGCGGCTTCTTGGGACATGAAAGAGTCACTGTAATTGCCCAGCCACAAGGAAAATCCGCCTCGATCGTACAATTCCTGATAGCGGGCGAGGCGTTCTGCTCGCGGCACGCTCATCGCGGGTCGCGGATCTGGATCGTGAATAAAACCCGCCCAGGTGCGTTTGCATAGCGCGAAGATCTCGTGCGCTTTCGCCTTGAGCTCTTTTT
>JAFATG010000123.1 GCA_019244055.1 Acidobacteriaceae bacterium
CCGGACTGCCCGGTATCTTAGTCCGGGTATTCCGAAAGCACTTGCGAATTCGTCTTGGGTCAACCCGCTTCGCGATTTTTCTCACTCCGAACGCAGCATGACCACGGGGTCAAGCTGTGCGGCGCGCCGGGCTGGGAGATAGCTGGCTACAATGCCAATTCCAAGGAAGATGACCGCGACGGCCACGTACGTAATCGGATCGTCGGTGCCGGTATCGTAGAGCATGCCAGCAACAATCCGGCTCATGGCCAGCGCTCCGGCGACTCCGATTAAGACGCCCACGAAGCCCAGCCGGAGTCCCTGCCCGACCACCAGGCGCAGAACATCGCCGCGCTGCGCCCCCACGGCCATACGGATTCCCATTTCATGGGCACGCCGCTGTACAGCGAAGGCCACCACTCCATAGATGCCGATCGCCGCGAGCATGAGCGCGAAGCATGCGAATACAGCCAGGGCGATGGCATTGAATTGTTGCGGCGCGATCGAACCCGCCAAGCGTTGCTCCATAGTCCTCGTATCGTAGATGGGCTCGCCCGGCGCGACCTCGCGAAGTGCGTTACGCACGGCCGGGATCAGCGAGCCTAAGCCTGCATAACTGCGGATTGCGAAAAAGGTCCAAGGAGGCGTAGCTCCCTGATACTGCGGAAGGTAAATTTCACCTGTTCCGGCAGCTGCGAGATTATCATGCTTCACATTTCCGACCACACCGACAATTTCATAATGCTGGCCATCGATCAGCAGATGCTGACCTAGGGGATTCGCGTTTCGCCAGTACCGGCCTCGCAGTGCCCCATTGATGATGGCTACACGAGGCGATTCACGCCGGTTATCGGCTTCTGTAAATGCGCGTCCCCGAAGCAGCGGGATTCGCATTACTTTGAAGTAGGAACTGCTTACAACCCTGCGATCCGAATTCCGGGACTCGCCGAGTGTAGCGGGAAGCCCGTCGATATCGAACGACGTAGAGGTACGCGATCCGCTGAATGGCAAGTCGTTTATCGCCGCAGCGTCTTCCACACCGGGTAGGGCACGGATGCGATCCACCATCTGCTGATAGAGAATTGCACGCTCGCGTGAGCCCGGATATTGCGATTCCGGCACGGAGATGCGCATTCCGAGGACGTTCACCGTGTTGAAGCCCGGATCGACGCGCTCTAGTCGCCACAGACTTTTGATGAGCAGGCCGGCCCCGATTAGCAGCATCACGGAAAGCGCCAGTTCGGAAACCACCAGTACACTGCGAAGCCGGTACGAGCCGGCCAAGGATGTCTCCCAGCCACTCTGCTTCATCGCCGTCATCACATCGACTCGGGAGGAGCGGAAGGCTGGGAGCAGTCCGAAAACCAGCGCGGTAAATAAAGAAGCCGCGGCCGTGAAGATCATGACGTATTCGTCAATATGAATTCCCTCCGTGCGCGGCACGATGTGCCCATGGCCTCCAGCCGCCATAAGAAGGCGAATTCCCAACGGGCTGAGAGCCAGTCCCAGCAACCCGCCCGCCGCAGCCAGCAGGCAGCTTTCCGTGAGCAGTTGCTGGATCAGGCGCGGACTACCGGCTCCCAGGGCAGTTCGAATCGCGAACTCCTTCTGGCGCGCGACAGAACGAGCGAGCAGCAGATGAGCGACGTTGGCACAGGCGATCAGCAGAACGAATGTGACCGCGCCCCATAGCAGCAACAGTCCTCGTTTAAAACTGCCGACCATCTCCTCCTGAAGCGGCACAAGTGTCACGCCGCTGCCCAGATTTGTATCGGGATACTGCCGCTCCAGCCGGTGTGCGATGGCGCTCATCTCCGCTTGTACCTGCCCAACCGTAGCTCCCGGCCGCATTCGGCCAACAGCAAACAGATAATGGTCTCCACGGCTTCTGGACTTGAGGTCGAATGCGGGTGCAGCCCACAAGTCGGTTCCGAGCGCCGGGAACCGAAAAGCGGCCGGCATCACGCCGATGACCGTGAAAGGCTCGCCATCCAACGTAATCGACTTTCCGACGATGTGTGGATCAGAGTTGAAGTGCGACGTCCAACCCTTATAGCTGAGCACAACAGAATGGGAGGCAGGGCTATCGTCTTCGGGCGAGAACATACGACCAAGCTGCGGCGATACCTGGAAAACCCGAAAAAAGCTGCTGGATACAAGAGCAGCATCCATTCGCTCCGGAACTCCGCGTGTAACAAGAGCGAGGCTCTCATATTGATAAACAGCCAATTGCGTCACACTCGTGCTTTGCTTCCGCCAATCGATGAAGTTCCACGGCGAAACGGTTTCTTGAACCTCTCCGTGCGAAGGGTTGGACTCCCAGATCTTCACCAATTGGCGAGCGTCGGGGAATGGAAGGGGCCGGAGCAGCACGGTATTGATGACGCTGAAGACCGCGGCATTCGCCCCAATGCCCAACGCCAGTACCACAATCGTGACAACCGTGAAGGCCGGATTATTTCGCAATTGCCGGCACGCATACCGCAGGTCATGGGAAAGCCGATCGATCATCCGAGCGATTATTTCAGACCAGGAACCACGACTTGCGTCACTCAGTTCCCGTTATGTCCTGCATTTACTTCCATTGACACCGGATGTGGAAGCCCTCACATGCCAGAAGACCACTTAGTGGTAACGCGGTTTCACGAGCACCGGTCTGCGTGGTCAAAACTCCACGCGTGCTTGAAACGCAATCATGCGCGGCGAGCTATCGCCGCCCAAGCCCACGCCCAGCAGACCAGTGGGAGGGGACGTGGTATATGTAAGAGCGCCGAATGCGGTCTGGGTTGCGCGGTTGCCCGGGATTCCCGCAATAACAACCGACGGCAAGCCGAAATTCGGGTGATTAAAAATGTTGAAAAATTGCGCCTCAACGCGAAGTTTCACCCGTTCGTTGAGTGCGAACCATTTCGTGAGATAGAAATCGCTCCAGGTGAAATCCGGGCCTTGTAAGGCATTGCGGCCGAGGTTTCCGAACTGGCAGTTTTGCGGGCCATCGCCCCCGAGACAAGCGCCCGTGCTCGCGTCTATTGTGGAGACGAAGGCATCCGGGTTGAGCCACTGTATGGTTCCAGGCTGAGTGACCCCAGCAATCGCATTGTGCTCGTACCAGGGCACGCCCGGCACGACGCTGGCAAATTGCGGCCCGCTCCCATTCACAATGCCGCTGCCACTGGCCGTATAGGGCGCGCTCAGGACGGAGAACGGAACGCCGCTATGCCAGAATACGGAGCCTGATATTTGCCAACCGTTCAGCGCAAAACCAGCTATGCGATTGTGCACTTTCAATGGAAGTTGGTAGACGTAGTTGCCTGTGAGGTTGTGGCGAATGTCGTAGTCGCACGGCCCGCGATCTCGCCCAAGGTCGTATGGAACCGGGGATAGTATCGCGCCGGCCGAGAATTGGAGGAATCCTCCGTTTGATACGGTATCGATGCAATGGCTCCAGGTGTAATTGATCTGCGCCTGAAGGCCGTGCCCGAGCCGTTTCTCCGCCGTGAGCTGAAGTCCGTTGTAATGGCTATTGGCGCCGGTGTTCAGTTGAGTTACTGCTCCAAATCGCGGATCAACGGGTTGGCCGTATGGAAAGGGCGGGAAACAGCCCGAACACACGGTCTGATAACCGTTCACCTGCATCGTGTATGGTTGATTCACGGCGCGGGTACCGACATATTGAGCTCTCAAGTTCACAGTATTGCCAAGTTGCTGCTCTAGCGCAAAGCTCCATTGCATGAAGTAAGGTGCATGCAGTTTGCCTTCGGGTACAGCGGTGATCGAAACCGGTGGGAGGCATGCATTTGGGTTACCAACAGGCGAAGCACACGAGAGCTCCCCGTGCTGGAAGCCGGTCAGAAAATTTTGGTCAGCCGCAGTAGTTGCATCCACAGCGCTGTTCGGTGCGCCGGGAGCAATTGCGATGCCGCCCACGGTTCCGAGTAAGCCGCCTTGAAAGGTGTTTACGTACGGTGGATTTGCGCCGATCAGGTCGGCGATACTTCCGGGAAAAAGATCACTGAAGAGGCCGAAACCCGTTCGCAGCACTGTTTTTGGCCGGATCTGCCAAGCTATTGCCGTTCTGGGCTGTAGTATGGCGAGCGGCGCTGATTGAAACAAATTTCCAAGACCCGTCTGTATGAGCGCACTCAGCGGCTGATTTAAGTCGTGCGAGATAGTCGCGAAAGAGCCAGGCAGCCGCGCCACGACCTCATGGGGATTCAGCGGATTTGAATTGTGCGTAGTTCTTACACCGAAGGTCCAAGTCAAGTTATGCCTGATCTTCCAGGCATCCTGTAGATAGAAATCCGCATTCAGGAAATTAAACGGCTGCGAGCGCGCCAGCGGATAGGTTACAGTCGCAGTCGACGCAATGCCGTGAATAAATTGCGGCAAATCTGTGTAATCGACGGTTGGGACGGTCCCTTCGCCGAAATCATAATCATTTAATCGCAAGATTCGAGTGTTTGTGCCAAACCGAAATTCATGCGCGCCTAAGGTCCAGGCAAGATTATCGTTGATGAAGAACCGGCTGGCGCGTCTGCCCTGAATCCAAGTGTTGTCGAGGCCGCCAATGGTAGTGAACGGCGCGCTTGAGACGTTGCCCTGCAGAACAATTGGAAATGCGGAGAGCGTCTGCTGAAGACCGGGCGGACCGAAAAGGCTCTCATACCAGGAGAAAGCCGGGTTGAAATAATTCACCAGATTTTGAGAGAAGACGTGGGTGTAGCCGGAAGCAAAGGAGTAAAGCGGCTGAGGGGAGATGGCATTAAAGAGCGGGTTGATTGGATCTATATAGGCGGCCTGCAATCCGGTATCAGCCTGAAAGCGGTACCAGGTCATGTTTCGCTCGTTGATGTTGAAGTCGATCCGAGCGGTTTGCACCTGCTCGTGATCGTCGCTCGAATGAGAGACGCTTTGGCGGTTCGCGCAACCGTCACCGCCCGGCGGATTTCCAGTTGCAGCACTGCCGTCGCTTTTGAAAGGACAGCCGAGCATCGGCAGAGGCGTACCGCCGGTGTTCTTGTAAAGCGAGAACAGCTTCCGATAGAAGGGTACGAGCTGAGGTTGAGCAGGATAATTGGCTCCGGTCAACATATCGCGACCGTCGACGGGAAGTTGGTCAAGGATATAGGTTTCAAGGGCTAGCGTCGGAACCGTGGCCGCCGAGACGATTGGTAGCGCGATGTGCACCCATTCGGAATCAAAAAAGAAAAACAGCTTGTTGTGGACAATCGGTCCACCTAAGCTGCCGCCAAAATGATTTACTGTTGAGCGCGGCTTGTGATTCGCAGGCGTGGCGTTCGTGAAAAAATCGGCGGCGTTAAATTTGGACCCGTTCCATAGCTCGTACAGGTTTCCGTGGAATTGGTTCGTGCCAGATTTCGTAACGTAGTTCACCTGGGAGGCTCCGTAACGGCCCTGATCGGCCGAGTAAGACAGAGTGTTCACCGTAACTTCGGCAATGGAGTTTAGTCCGAGGACGAGATTCGTCGAAAGGCCGCTGTTCAGATTTGTCAGGGGATCATTCGTTTCGAGTCCATCAACGATGTAGCCGTTTGAGAGTGCGGGTAACCCATTGAATTCGACGTTGCCATAGCCGTTCGTACTGCCAACAAAATCATTTCCACTACCCGCGGTATTAATGAGTGCTCCAGCAGCAAACTGCAGCGGATAGGTCAGATCGCCGCCCGGATTCGGAAGATTCTCCAATCTGGGGGCGTTGAATGTGCTCGACGTGTTGGCGTTTTGTGTGTCGATCAGAGGCGGTTGCTCGGTCACGGTCACGTCCTGCTTTACCGCTTGGACCCGCAGAACAAAGTCAACCGTTTGGGTCCGGCCTAGGGGGGCCGAAACTGCTCCATTCTCCTGGGCCTGGAAGCCTGCGGCAGTGACCTGGACAGTGTATATACCGGGCGTCAACTGCGGAATTTGAAAGCGTCCGCCACCATCAGTAGCAACGCTTCGCTTCAAGCCGGTCTCGTTAGCGGTGACCATGACATGGGCCAAGGCGATAACGCCCCCACTTTCGTCTCTGACCTGCCCGGCAATTGCGCTCGTCGTTTCACCTTGCGCGAACGCGGGCGTGGGATAAAACAGAGATGCCGCCAAGACAACAAAAAGGGTGCCGAAATTGAAACGAATGATTTTAGGCATGCCTAAAACTAAACAATACCACCGGACCGATTGATAGCCACCACGGCGAATTCCGGGCGCGGTCTCCGAGACGCAGGTCATTCCGCGTCGAGATAACCTGTAGATTTAGTGACGCCAGTCAACACTGAGTCGGTTGATGATTACCTCAAGGCCATTCATGAGTTGAGCGGACCGAATGAACAGCGTGTTGCCAGCAATGCCATCGCCGAGCGATTGGGTGTCCGAGCCGCATCCGTTACCGGTATGCTCCAGAAACTCGCCGCGAGTCGACCGAAGCTTGTCAAATATGAAAAGCATCACGGTGTACGGCTAACTGTTACGGGCAAGAAGCGCGCCCTGGAAATCCTGCGTCACCACCGGTTGCTGGAGCGGTTCCTCCATGACTTCCTGAATTACCGATGGGACGAAGTACACGAGGAAGCGGAGCGCTTGGAGCACTTCATATCCGAAAAACTTGAGGACCGAATCGCCGCCAAATTGGGTGATCCTCAAACCGACCCGCACGGACACCTGATCCCGGAAAAAAGCGGAGCAGTCTCGGAACGCACTGAGGTCAATCTGCTGAAATGGGCTTGTGGCGTCCCGGCAATCATCACCAGCGTTTCGGACAGGGACGCCTCAGCATTGCGGGAATTGGAACGACTCGGTTTGCACCCAGGCGTTTCGGTCATCGTCGAAGCTGGAATCCGAAACGCTTCGTCGCTAGTCCGAATCAACGGGCAAAACAATACAGTGCGGGTCAGCGAGCAACTAGCATCATTGGTCTCTG
>JAFATG010000330.1 GCA_019244055.1 Acidobacteriaceae bacterium
TAGGCGAAATTGTGAAGATTCTGGTCGGCAGCATTTCGGAAGCAGCCCCGCCTTCCACGGCAGCACATTCGCCAGGGAAATAATGGGCTCATCAAGCATTACCGCACAAGCGGGATGTAGGCGGATACGTTCCGCTTGTAATCCTGGAACTGATCACCGAAATGGGACGCCAGCAGATTGTCTTCAACACGCACGCGAATTTCCGTGCCGGCAACAAACAACGGGACGGCGAGCAAGAGCAGCCAGAGGGGTGTGATCATCAATCCCGTACCCAGAAGTACGCAGAGCATCGACGAATAGATGGGATGTCGCATCAGACGGTACGGGCCGGAACGCACCAGTTGATGGTCGGCGCTCAGTGCGGCATCAAAGCGCAAATGGCGTCCTAGGGCGCGAGTAGCGCTCCATGAAAGCAGAGCCGCGAGCGCAAGAAGCAGGATGCAGAGCGCAGTTCTCCATGGCCCGGGGACCCGCGTCCAGAACCTCCCCTGCCATAAAAGCGAATAGGCGACGGCCTCAAGCAAGATACCCCAACGTCCTCGGCGGTCCTTCTTTGCCGGGGTTTTGAAGTTCCATCTATTCAGCACGAAGGGTGCCAACCAGAAGAGCCATCCGGCGGCTATAAGGATATAGGCATAGATCGGCATAAGCGCGCTCGCGATTTCTCCGCGAACATTCCCCAGCGTACGCTGGCCACCTAATTCAGTTCTGCTGAGATGGATATATGGAAACCATTGCTTTGCATCCTCTTTACATCGGCAGCGAATGGATAGACACGAAAGCCCATGACCCGGTGCGGCTGCCGTATGACGGCAGCACGGTAGCTGAGGTTCCCCACGGAGATGAAAGCACCGTTGAACGCGCGGTGGAGGCAGCACGAAAGGGCGCCCGAGAAATGGCCTCGCTCGCAAACTTCGAGCGAGCGGATTTGCTGCTACGCATCGCCGAATTGATACGACGCGATGCTGCCGAATTCGCCCATCTTATTTGTTCTGAGACGGGAAAGCCGATTCGAGAGGCGAGGGTCGAAGTGGAACGTTCGCCGCAAACCTTGATTGCAGCTGCGCACGAGGCGCGTCAACTACGCGGCGAAGTTGTGCCGGTGGATTTTTCACCAGGCGGCAAAGGACGGATGGCAATGACCGTCCGGGAACCTATCGGCGTGATCGGGGCCATCACACCGTTCAACTTTCCATTGAATCTTGCGCTGCACAAGGTAGCCCCCGCTTTCGCGTCCGGCAACACCGTTGTCCACAAGCCGGCCGAGCGGACCCCACTGAGCGCTTTACGACTGGCGCGCACGATCGATGAAGCGGGCGCGCCCAAAGGCGCTTACAACGTGATCACGGGCGACGGGCCCGAGCTAGCAGGCGCCATGCTGCGGCATCCCGATATCGCCATGATGACTTTCACCGGCAGTGTGAAGGTTGGTTCCGAGATACGGGCGAAAGCGGGATTAAAGCGCGTGCTGTTGGAAATGGGGAACAATTCCGCGGTGATTGTCGAGCGGGACGGCGATTTGGAAACCGCTGTGAAGCGAACCGTGCAAGGTTCGTTTGCGCATAGTGGACAGGTGTGCATTTCAGTACAGCGCGCATTTGTGCATGAATCGGTCGCCGACACGTTCATTGCGGGCCTGCAAACCGAGATTTCGAAGCTGCGCTTGGGACATCCCTACGAAGAGAGCACAGACATCTCCTCACTTATTGACGAAGCCGCGGCCATTCGAGTGGAATCCTGGATCCGAGAGGCGATGGAAGTCGGCGCCGAGCTGATTCGTGGAGGCAAACGCCGGTATGCGACGATCGAGCCCACGATTCTCGCGAATGTTCCTGCCGCACGCATATCTTGTGAAGAAGTGTTCGGACCGGTTCTGGCTGTGTATCGATATAAAGATTTGAACGACGCAATCCAGCGGGTGAACAATACGCAGTACGGGTTGCAAGCGGGAATTTTCACCAACAACATCGAGCACGGTTTCCGCAGCGCGCGCCAGCTTCAAATGGGCGGTGTGCTGATCAACGATGTTCCGATGTTCCGGCTGGACCACATGCCATACGGCGGAGCCAAGCACAGCGGGCTCGGACGCGAAGGCCCACGCTATGCGATAGAAGAGATGACCGAACCAAAGCTCATTTGCTGGAAAGCCTAGCCTCCCGGCCGTGTACGAGCCAACACCCCGAGCAGCACGACGGCCGCTAGCAGCAGAGCGGCGCACGCAAACGCAATCGCTGAATTGGACCGGTAGCGAAAGGCGATCCTGCGAATGTATTCAAACAGCGATGCGCCGGACGAGAATCCCGCTTGACGAGTCCCTTGGAGCTGACTCAAACGCCTGGCTGTAACCTCCGGGGAGATCGGAGGAAAGAGAGTTCGCAAAATGGACAGGAAAAGGACGCTCGTGCCACTACCGAACAGCATTACCCCGAGCGGTACGTTCAAACCGGGGCGCGAGTCAAAGATCAGAGCCTGACCCAAGAAGGCCAGCGTAAGACTGACCGTGCTCTGCAGGATCGGGCTGATACGGGACTTCGTGACCGGTTCGAAATACGCGTTGCCGACGAGCATAGCAATCACCGCGATGAACGTGGGAAGCGCCAATCGCGCAAACCCGGAATGTTGATACAGAAAACTTTTCTCTTCGAAATACCACGCGCCGGCCAGAAAGGAGAGGTAGATTGCAAAGGCTTCGATCAGCAACAACTGGTAATCGGTTGTGCGCCGGATACGGCTGGCGATCACGGGTGCAAGCACGGCAAAGCCCTCGCGCGTATATTCCTTTGGAAATTTAGATTTCTCCTGCAAGTCTCCCAAGACGTGCTCGCGGCACGCGGGCGGAAGCAGGAACCACAGAAGTTTCTCGACAAGCGCAGGAGGCATGGATCAACCTAGTTCGTTATTCCATTGTTTCCGCCACTTCTGCGCCCAGTTCTTCCCAAGCGCCTGCCCGATGGCTTCTGAGATTCGAACCGCGGTCGCGGCGGATTCCTGTAATGCTTGCTCCCCGACGGCCTCCAGCCGATAACACCGTTTCGCCCGGCCTCCTCTCTCCGCAGTGGGACTGGACAGCCATGAGGAAACGAACCCTTTATCTTCGAGCCGGTCCAAAGTGACGTAGATCGCCCCGAGCGATACCTCTCTCGGTTGCGCCAATTCCGACACCTTGCCGTGAATCGTTACGCCGTAGGCATGGTCACGCAAGCTAAGGATCGCAGCGAGGACCAACTGCTCAAACTGACCGATAGAGCCGATAAGAGGCATTTGTCCAACATAGTAAGACAAATACGTGCCCACGTCAAGTCGCTTGGCCCAGAGTCTCGGAAGAGAATTTGAGTGGGAAGATAGCTTTGGTGAATTCTGAAAACCCCCCCTGCGCCTCTGCCTTTCGACAGGGAGTCCGCCCTTGAATACGCTCGAACTTTCAGGCCAACCGCTGACACTCGAGCAAATCGTTTCAGTTGCTCTGGGAGAATCGGAGCCTGCACTGAGTGAAAAGGCGCGTCTCCAAATGCGAGCCTCTCGCGACGTAATAGAGGATGTCGTGCGACGGCAAAGGGTAGTGTATGGAGTCAACACGGGATTCGGAAAGCTGTCGGACGTTCATATTCCGCCGGATGAGCTGCAATTATTGCAGCTTAACCTGGTACGCAGCCATGCCTGCGGCATAGGAAGCCCCCTGCCCGAAGCAGAAACGCGAGCCATGATGCTGCTGCGCGCCAATGTTCTGGCGCGCGGGAACAGCGGCTGCACAGTGGAGCTGGTCGAGACCCTGCTGGAGATGCTTAACCGCCGAGTTCATCCGATCATTCCATCCAAGGGATCGGTAGGAGCGAGCGGAGATCTTGCTCCTCTTGCCCATTTAGCTTTGGCGTTGATCGGGGAAGGCGAGTGCCAATATGACGGCCGGCGCGTGTCTTCTGAGGAAGCCTTGCGCATGGCGGATATAGCGCCGCTGCGCTTGGAAGCGAAGGAAGGATTAGCCCTCCTAAACGGCACGCAAGCAATGGCTGGAGCAGGGGCGCTTGCCATCTGGCGGGCGGAAAGGATTACAAAACTCGCTGACCTAGCTGGAGCGATGAGCCTCGAGGCGCTGCGTGGCACTCCGGTGGCGTTCGATCAGCGAATCCAGAATGCTCGTCCGCACGCGGGACAGATTGCGGCGGCGGCGCATCTCAGGGATTTGCTTGAAGGAAGCGACATCCGGCGCTCGCATTTGACGAACGATCCCCGCGTTCAGGATGCGTACAGTTTGCGTTGCATCCCGCAGGTCCATGGCGCGGTTCGGACCGCTCTGCAGCACGCCCGCGAAGTAGTGGAAATCGAGAGCGGTTCGGCAACGGACAATCCGCTGGTTTTTCCCGATTCGGGGGAGGTTCTGAGCGGGGGAAATTTCCACGGCGCGCCGCTCGCGATCGTGTTTGACTATGCCTCGATCGCCCTGACGGACCTGATGAGCATCAGCGAGCGCCGGATCGATCGCCTCGTCAATCCGGACGCGAACGAGGGTCTGCCGCCGTTCCTGAGCTCGCACCCGGGAGTCTCATCCGGCTACATGGTCGCGCAGATTTGCGCCGCATCATTGTTGAATGAGGCCAGAGTATTATCGCATCCGTCGAGCATTGATAACGTTCCGACGTCGGGCGGGAAGGAAGATCATGTGTCTATGGGCATGACGGGAGCGTTGAAGTTGGGCCAGATCACGTCTAATGCCGCGCGCGTGGTTGCGATCGAACTTTTAACAGCGGCGGAAGGCTTGGATTATCGTTTGCCGCTGCGCTCATCGAAGGCGATTGAGCGGGCGCGCCAACTGCTTCGCGATCTGGCGCCACGCTTGACCGCAGACCGATCATTATCGCCCGATATTGAAAGGCTGGCAGGGGCGATCGAGCAAGGCCGATTTGATGAGTTCGTCGCCTGAAGGAGTTTGCGCATGACGATTGAAACAACTAGTGAAATCCGGGCGCCTCGCGCAACCACCAAGACCTGCAAAGGCTGGCATCAGGAGGCCGCGCTGCGCATGCTGATGAACAATCTCGATCCGGAAGTGGCGGAGAAACCGGACGAGTTGATCGTATATGGAGGCACGGGCCAGGCAGCGCGCAATTGGGATTGTTTTCACGCGATCGTGCGCTCGCTGCAAGGCCTCGGAAATGAAGAGACTCTGCTGGTGCAATCCGGAAAACCGGTGGGGATTTTTCGAACGCATTCCGAAGCGCCCCGTGTGCTGATCGCAAACGCGAATCTGGTCGGCCGCTGGTCGAATTGGGAGGAATTTCACAGGTTGGAGCGGCTCGGGCTGACCATGTACGGGCAGATGACCGCCGGCTCGTGGATTTACATCGGCAGCCAGGGCATCGTGCAGGGTACATACGAAACATTTGCGGCGGCGGCGAGGAAACATTTTGGCGGCGACTTGAAAAAGAAACTCATCGTTTCCGGCGGTATGGGCGGAATGGGCGGCGCGCAACCGCTTGCCGCGACCATGAACGGCGCGTGTTTCCTCGGAATTGACGTGGATTCATCGCGCATCGAAAAGCGCGTACGCACGGGCTATTGCGATCACCTGGTTCAAAATTTGGACGAAGCGCTGCGCTTGCTGGATAGTGCCCATAAAGAGGATCGGGCGATTTCGGTGGGCCTGGTTGGAAACTGTGCGGATGTGATCCCGGAATTGGCCCGGCGCGGCGTGACGCCGGACATTATCACCGACCAGACGAGCGCCCACGATCCTTTGAATGGATATGTTCCGAACGGAATGACCCTGGATGCCGCGTTGACGCTACGGAAACGCGACCCTGAAGAGTACGTGCGGCGCTCGTTTGAATCGATGGCAAAGCACGTGGAAGGGATGCTGGCGTTGCAGCGGGCGGGCGCGGTCGCGTTCGATTACGGAAATAATATCCGGACGCAAGCCAAGAGCGCCGGTGTAGAAAAGGCGTTTGACATTCCTGGTTTTGTCCCCGAATACATCCGGCCTATGTTTTGCGAAGGGCGCGGGCCGTTTCGGTGGGCAGCTCTTTCGGGTGATCAGGAGGATATTCGCAGAACCGATCGCCTGGTACTCGAGATGTTTCCTCAAAACGAGGGCTTGGTGCGATGGATTCGCCTAGCAGGAGAGCGCATCCATTTTCAAGGACTGCCGGCGAGGATCTGCTGGCTCGGTTACGGTGAGCGCGCTGAATTTGGGCTAGCAATAAATGGGTTAGTGCGGTCGGGTGAAATCAAGGCGCCCATCGTGATTGGGCGTGATCACCTCGATACAGGCTCGGTTGCCTCTCCTTACCGCGAGACTGAAGGCATGCGAGACGGATCGGACGCCATAGCGGATTGGCCGCTTCTAAATGCCTTACTGAACACCGCGGCCGGCGCCTCATGGGTCTCAATTCACAATGGCGGCGGGGTCGGAATCGGATATTCACAGCATGCGGGAATGGTAGTCGTCGCGGAAGGCTCGACCGATTGTGACCGGCGGTTGGAACGGGTTTTAACGACCGACCCCGGAATCGGCATCGCGCGGCACGTAGATGCCGGTTATGCAGAAGCGATAAAAGTCGCACGAGAGAAACAGATTCAGATTCCGATGGCACAGTAATGGAAGCCGAGTCGCGGAGCCTTGCCGTTTTGAATTGCGGCGAGCTTCTGACCCTGGCGGGCCCGGCCCGGCCGCGCGTTCGAGACGAGTTGAAGGAGCTCTCGATCATCAAGGACGGCGCGATGCTCGTGAGAGATGGGGTTATCGAGCGGGTCGGAACGACCGAGGAGGTCCGAAGCGAGCTGGGGCCAGGGAACAAAATATTGGATGGGGCCGGGCGCGTGGTTCTTCCAGGTTTTGTGGACGCTCACACGCATCCGGTATTTGCGGGAACGCGGGTGGACGAATTCGAGTTGCGTACGACCGGGACCACTTACGAGCAGATTGCCGAGCGGGGCGGGGGAATTCGATCGACCGTGCGCAAGACACGCGCCGCCTCTGAACAAGAGTTATTCGATGGGGCACAGCGATATTCGAGCTGGTTCTTGCGAACGGGTACGACAACCATAGAAGCGAAATCGGGATATGGCCTTTCAGTCGAAGACGAGTTGAAGGTTTTACGAGTGATACGCCGACTGGGCGAAGTGCACAGCCCAGCTTACGTGCCGACTTTCCTGGGCGCCCACGAAATCCCCGACGAATATCGAGGCAAAGCGTCCGAATACGTAAACCTGGTCATCAATGAAATGCTTCCGGCCGTTGCGAAGCTTGGCCTAGCGGAGTATTGCGACGTCTTCTGTGAACCTAAAGTCTTCGATGTCGCGACCTCAAGGCGAATTTTGCAAGCGGCTCGCGCGCTGGGGCTCAAGCTGCGGCTCCACGCAGACCAGCTTTCGCGGTCAGGAGCAGCGGAGCTTGCGGCGGAAATGAATGCGGTGACGGCGGATCATCTCGAGCGGATTGATAATAGCGGCATTGAAGTCTTGGCGGCGGCTCGGGTACAGCCGGTGTTGCTGCCGGCCTCGGTGTACACGCTAGGAACCGGCGGTTTTGCGCCGGCACGGAAGATGATTGATGCCGGGCTCGCCGTGGTACTGGCGACCGACTTCAACCCGGGCTCCTCGCCTACACCGTCCCTTCCGTTTGTGCTCTCAATCGCCTGCACCCATATGCGGATGACACCCGCAGAAACACTTACCGCAACGACGGTCAATGCCGCGTACAGTCTGGGGCGTGGGAACTGTATCGGATCGCTCGAGCCGGGCAAGAGGGCAGACTTCGTGATTCATGATTGCCGGGATTACCGCGAAATCAGTTACTTTTCCGGAATCGAATCGGCTGAGGCCGTGTTTGTTGGCGGCGAAGTCGTGTTCCGGAGAAGCCAAACGAGCGCATGAAGGACACCCTTGAAACAGGCTGGACCGCGGACTTAGTTTGGATCGGCGCAAAATTCGAGTCGGGAGTGGCGCTTCTCACTGATGCGAGCGGACGAGTAACAGGCTTTTCCCGAAATCCGAACGACCTGGCATCAGCAACACGGTTCCCGAACAGAGCGATTCTTCCGGGTCTGGTGAATGTACATTCGCACTCGTTCCAGCGGGCGATCCGAGCCCGGACCGAGCACCGCACTTCGGCGACCACAGATACGTTCTGGACCTGGCGGGAAGCCATGTACCGGGCCGCGAACCTGCTCTCGCCGGAAGACGTCTATCACGTCGCAAGAATGGCGTTTCTCGAGATGCTTCTGTCGGGAATCACGACAGTGGGGGAGTTCCATTACCTTCACAACGAGCCGGATGGAACGCGCTATCAAGATCCCAATCTGCTCCCTATGCAAGTCATCCGTGCAGCCGAAAACGTTGGGTTGCGAATCGCTCTGTTGCGAGCAGCGTATGCAAGAGCGGGTTGGAAAAAACCCGAAAATCGAGGACAGGCGCGTTTTATCACTCCGAATGCCGAAACATTTATTAGCGATACGGAAGCATTACGGAGCGCGGTTTCGAAGCTTTCGGCAGCAGGCGGAGCCTGGATTGGAGTTGCGCCTCATAGCATTCGATCGCTGCCGCTAGAGTATCTCTTGCGAGCGGCAGAGTATGCGCGTGCGGAAGACCTTCCGTTGCACATGCACGCTGCGGAGCAGCCCGAGGAGGTTGAGCAATGCCTCGAAGAGCACGGCTTGCGCCCTATCGAACTGCTCGACAAGCACGGAGTTTTGGATGAGAGGTTCACAGCCATACACGCGATTCACGTCAACGGAGATGAAATCGCGAGCTTGGGCCGCGGCAAAGTGCACGTCTGCGCGTGTCCGACCAGCGAGCGGAACCTCGGCGATGGCGTCGTTCCGGCGGACCGATTGATGAACTCGGGCCCTCGGATCTGTTTCGGATCGGACAGCAACATTCAGATCAATCTGTTCGAAGATGCGCGAGAGCTGGAGTATCACCTTCGGATGCAGAAGCTGCAGCGCGCGGTGTTGGCGACGGAATCAGAGGAGACACGGCTGGCAGAGCGGCTGTTTCAGTCGGCCACCCTGCGAGGAGCGGAGGCTTTGGGTGTACCGGTAGGCGAATTTGAACCCGGAAAAGCCGCCGATTTCTTCGCAGTCGATCTCGATGATCCTTCAATTGCCGGAAGTGAGCCGAAATCGCTTTTGTCAAATCTCGTGTTCTCGCTCGAGCGGACGGCGATCCGCGATGTGTTTGTCGGCGGACGGCAAATTGTCGAGGAAGGACGCCATCCCCGGCAGGTTGAAATCGTGAATGAGTTCAAGAACGTTCAACGCAGGCTTTGGGGCCAATTGTGAAAACGTGCGCGGAGATCCTGACCAATCTCATTTCGATTCCATCCGTTTCGATCATGAGCAACCGCGCCGTTATCGAATATGCGCGCGAATATTTCGATCCCCAACGATGGCGCTCTACAATTTACGCTTACCCGGACAGCGCGGGAATTGAGAAGCTGAACCTGGTAGCGATTACTGGACGGGGAGATGAACGGAGTGCCGAGCTCCCGCTGGTCTGCCACACCGATACTGTCGCCTTTGCCGACGATTGGAGCGAGGCTGTGCGTCCCGCTGTCCGCGACGGCAAGCTATACGGCCGCGGCAGTTGCGATGTAAAGGGTTTCCTGGCGTGCTTATTAGCGGTTATCCAAGATCTGGATCCGGCCCGGCTTGCTCGCCGGCTGGCGGTTGTGCTCACTGCAGACGAAGAGACTGGCTGCGTGGGCGCGAAGCATCTTGCTTCATGGCGCGCGTTCGAATCGCGCTTTATGATAATTGGCGAGCCGACGGGGCTGGCTGTAGCTTATGCCGGAAAAGGCTACGGCTTGGGGCAAATTCTGGTTCGCGGCAAAGCGGCTCACAGCGCGTTTCCGGCACAGGGTCGATCCGCTATACGCGATGGCGCACGCGTGATGGAACGACTCGATGTTGTTGCTGCGAGGCTTGCATCTCAGTCTGATCCTGACCTGGACCCGCCGGTCACAACGCTGAATGTCGGATTGATTTCCGGCGGGACCGCGAAGAATATCATTCCGGAAGAATGTCGGATCACCGTAGAGTGGAGGCCCATTCCGGGCCAGGATCCGCAATGGACGGCATCGCTGATCAGTGAGCAACTCGCCCGGCTTGCGCACGAGTTTCCGGGTTTCGATGCACAGCTCGAGGTCCAGCGTCTCGACCCGCCATTCGGCGGGAAACGCGACGGTCGGCTGACCATGTTATTGGAATCGCTCACGAATCGATGCTCGAGGACCGTCTCGTTCGGAACGGAAGCCGCGCATCTGGCTGGTTTAGCCTCAGAAATTGTCGTGTTCGGACCGGGTGATATGACGGTTGCGCATAGAACCGGCGAGTTCGTAGCGCTCGATGATTTGGAAGAATGCGTGCGATACTTGCGAGTTGCCGTCGACGAGCTGTGCGGTAGCCAGTGACTCAGGCGTAGGATGAAACGCTGGATGCGTTTCGCGATGCTCGTTCGACGGAGATGCGTTCCAGATAACCGCTGTTACGAAAGGCTTGCAACGGATCCGCGGGAAGACCTTTCGAGGTCCGCCATTCACGTATCACAGGACGAACATCCGTCGCAAATGCGTCCTGTAAACAACCTTCTGCGCGGACGAGATCACAGGAGTCCTGCGCGGTCGTGAGGACGTCGTAGTCGACGAGCGCGGCCTTTGAAAAGAGCTCCTGGGCAACTGTAACCGTCTGAATCATCGCTTCGATCTTGCCTTTGAGATTGTGGCTTTGATCAATCATGTAGGCAATATCGGCGCGGGTTCCCTTTTCCCATTCGAAAAACAGGATCTCGTGGAAGATCCGGAAGACCTGATACGGATCGATCGAGCCCAGCGTGAGGTCGTCGTCAGCATAGCGCCGATCGTTAAAGTGGAAGCCGCCGAGCATGTCTTCAGACAGGAGCCAGGCAACGATCTGCTCGATATTTTGGCAGGAATAATGATGGCCGGTATCGACCAGAACCTTCGCCCGTGATCCGGCGGCACGAGCAAGGAGCAGCGCCATGCCCCAATCGGCGATATCGGTGTGATAAAAGGCGGGCTCGAAGGGTTTGTACTCGACGAGCATACGCTGGTCGGCGTCGAGCTCATCGTGCACCCGCTTGAGATATTCCTCGAACAGATGCTTGCGAGTGCGGATATTGGCGGTGCCGGGATAGTTCGAACCGTCGGCAAACCAGAACGAAATGTCGCGGCTGCGGAGCTGCTTAGCCACCTGAACACTCAGTCTGGAATGCTGAAGCGCGGCATCGCGACCGTGTTCATCGGGATTGCCAAAGGAACCGTACTTATAAATCTGATCCTGAAAAAGGTTCGGATTGATCGCGCCCGGCCGAACTCCATAACGGTCAGCAAGCCGCAGCACTTCAGGAACGCTTTCGATGGCATTGGGGAAATCCCAGAGAGCGTGAAGGGCAATCGTAGGGCAGATACCAGTGAGGGCCTGCACCTGGCCGGCATCGCTGAATTTCTCTTCAATGCTGGTGGCGGCAGCGGGTTGGATGAATTTTCCAAAACGAGTCCCGGTGTTCGCGAATCCCCATGACGGTATCTCGATGCGGAACCGGTCCAAAGATGAAAAAATTCGGCCGTGAGATCTTGCCGGATTGCTTGTCATACGCGACTGAAGCTATCGTACGCCTTGTGAGAATCATCGTCCGTATGGACGAGGTTGGTTTGCTAGACTGAGAATTCCAACCAGCGGCCAGGTAGCTCAGTCGGTAGAGCGCAGCCCTGAAAAGGCTGGCGTCGGCGGTTCGATTCCGTCCCTGGCCACCATGCTTTCAAGTACTTACAGACGTTCCCTCCCCCGCTTCTGTTCCATTCTGTTCCAATTCCAGAAATCATGGCTT
>JAFATG010000249.1 GCA_019244055.1 Acidobacteriaceae bacterium
GAAGTTGGACGTTCGAAGGAAAAAAGAAGCAGGCCAGGCGGTGCTTTTGGTAGTCGCGTCCATGAGTATCTTTTTGCTCGGCGCAGTGGGTTTGGCTGTCGACGGTTCGCATTTATACGCGCAGCGCCAAGCGGCCCAAGCAGCCGCGGATGCCTCTGCCGTGGCCGGCATCATGAGCATTTTTGACGGCACGGGCAGTGGTTGGGACTCGTCTGCATATACCTGTACTAAGACTGATACAACAACTCCGTGCGTCTATGCGCGGACGAACGGATTCGGGAAGACAAGCGGAACTGGAGCCGACACGGTCTACGTCGAGCCGGACCCCTCCGGCGTAACGGTTTCGAACCTGGACGCCGGCACGCCGAATCTGCTCCGCGTCACCGTTACGAGGCCGGTAAGCATGACCTTGACTAAATTCGTTGGCCTCTCTTCGTTCAATGTCAAAGCGCAAGCGATGGCGGCCATCGTGGATGTAACTTCGCCGGTTCCAATGATCATTACGGATCCCATTGGTGCTAACGCACTCTCAATGAATGGCACCACTCAGATTAAGATATGCGGTGGGCCAACCCAGAGCATTCAAATCAACTCAAGCAGTCCAAGTGCATTTACCGGGGGGGGGACGGTGGATCTCAGAAAGGCTGGTCCTCTGGATACGACGGGCAACTGCACCGCAGGTACAGGGGCCAATTTTGGCGTGTTTGGGGGAGATTCTACCAATCCGGGTTCGGTATTACTTGGAATTGGGCACTACGTTTCGCCATCTTCTCCGATTCAGGATCCCTTGGCCGGGGTACCTCCGCCAAGCGTGCCCACGACCAGCGGAACTACTACGTCGGTGGCCCAGGGGACCTATGGCTGCACCGTTTCCGGCGGTTGCATTCTGTTCTCGCCCGGACTTTGGACGGGTGGCATCAGCGTTCCGCACCCGCACGATACCCTGATTTTTATGCCCGGAGTTTACTACATTAACGGCGGTGGATTTGACCTCAAAAACACCACGGCCTCAATGTGCCCGGTCCCGGCTTCGTGCAGCTCGGATCCGGTCACTGGCAGCGGCATGGTCATATATGATACGGGGCCGAAGTCGAAATCGGGATGCGACAGCACCGGGGGTTTTACAATCGATACGGGCGTAACGGCAAGCTTTCTGGGCGCTGATCTTTCGACAGCCAGCCCTCCGGCCGCACCGACGAGTCCTTACTATGGCATCCTTTTTTTTGAAGACCGGAACGCATGCGCCCAGACCCATACGCTTGGGCAGGGCAATGGCTGCTTCGATTTGATCGGAACTATTTACATTACCAACACGCTAGCCCTAATGAAGGCTGGCACCGATCAGACGGTCGACTATCACGGAACCCCGTGTAGTTCGACCGCTAATCAGGGCGAGATTATCGTAAGCGACTTGTCGATGCAAGGCAATAGCCAGATTAACATGGGGCTGTACCCGACCGGCTTTCTGAAGGTGCGCCAAGTCGCTCTCGTGCAGTAAGCGTTCTATTCCGTCTCTCGCGGAATAATCAGCAGAACCTCAACTGCGATTGGCTCCCCATCCCGGCTCGCCGGACGGAACGCCCAGAGCTTCAGCGATTTCAGCAGCAAGTCTCGTTGATCGAGCTCGGCGGGGAACACCATCGCCAACTGATCGAATTGACCGGCCGAGGTGAGCATCCCGTGCACCATGATGTAATCGGGATCGAAGTCGTTGAGGTGGTCGGGGCGCATCATCAGGAACGGCCACGGCGCGTCGAGCGGAGTTGCGGTTCCTCGCTTGGCGCCGTCGACGGCTTTCGGAAGGCAGTACTGTAGTATCCAGCTCTTGCGAAGCCCGACCCTGAGATAGACCGTGTAGACGATTTTGCCGCTGAGCGCGCCTTCGCTCTCGGGATACGGTGTGGAAGCGGATGCGCCCGTGACGACGACTCCGAACTTGCCGTCCTTGGGCAAGGTGATCCGGGTGAATCCAGCGAGGTTCGTCCCTATTGATCCGCCCGATCCGTCTGCGCCAGAACCGTTGCCGCCGCTTCCGGCAGCAGCAGTTCCATTGCCTCCGTTGCCAGCGCCAATGCTTCCATTGCCAGCGCCGGCCGCGCCAGCGCCTGAACCAGCGCTGTCTCCTGAAGCCCCAGACCCGGCGCCACCGATTCCTCCGGCGGTAGCGCCCGATCTGCCTCCGAGTTTTCCTCCGACTGCATTTCCTTCTGCACCTGAGGAACCAGACGCACTCATGCCATTTCCCTGTGTGCCGGAACCATGGCTGTTGTCTTCGCCGCCGGCTCCAGTGCCGTGCGATAGGCCGCCGTTTGTGGCATCGGAAGGAGCGATCTGATTTGCGGGCGGAAGAACCAGCAGATTCGCGGTGCGCGAAGGAGTGCTGGGCAGCGAGACCAGGTTCGCGTCGCTGGGCTGCGTCGAATCGGCGACATCAATGCGCGGAATCTCCTTCGCCGGTTCCGGCCCCGGGGTTGAAACGGGAGGCGCTACGCCTGGAGGATGGACCAGGTGGGGAGTATCGGTGAGGATGGTAGACGCCATGTTGACGTCCGCCACGTTGGTTTCGAGATTCGGGCGCTCGAGCATGGGCGCGGAAGGCAAACGTTGTATGACCTTGGGGATCGCCTTAACCGGTGGTGCGATAAAGGGTTTTCTCAGTTTGGGCAGCTCCGTTTGCGTCCACAACACAACGGTAGGAAGCGGGATTTCCTGCTTCAGCGTGATGCTGGGCGGGAGGTCCAATTGAACGAGCGTTTGTTTGACTTTGTCCACTCGAGAAGTGGGCGGCAGCTTGAACTGGCGGTGCTGGGGCGGAGCGGGCGATTCGGTGGCGACCGATGATTCCGATCCGCCGGAAGCGGCGGGAGCAGGCTCTTTTGTCGGGGCTAGCAGTTTCGCCAATTGGGCCGATCCGGTTTGCCCGGCGGATGAGCGTGAGGGCGCCTCAGGGGCTCGTCTCCTATATGGCTGAAGGGGTTGCAGTTGAAGGAAGCGGATGGAATAGTTGTGTTTGACCGCGACGGTGGTGGTCTGAGGCCGGCTTACCGTCCAGGTTGCCATCACTACGATCAGAAGGGCGTGCAGGAACACCGAGAACGCGTACGCTGGGAAGGGCTTGCGTTGTTGGGGGGCGTTTTCGAAAATCATCTATGGAAAAAACGATTCTACCCTTGAAAGTGTATCCACGAGCGGTTCGGGCACACGTCTTGAAACCTGTATACCAAGCTGATTCTTGTTGCAAGGGAATGCCCGAAGGGAACCGTCCTGCTATGGCGTTGAGAGGTGGCGCGAAGGTGTCTACATCGCTACACTTTTGGTTCTCCTCCTGTAAACAAGTGTGCACACCCTCGGGGAAGTGGCAGTGTAAGCCGCTGAATTTCGGGTTTGTGGTACTGTACGGCGGTGGCCCGTGGATTGCGCCTAGGGGCCTGGACAGAGTTTACTGAATGGATCGGAAGTGAGCAGTCGATGAATCGAAGACTATCCACAATTCTTCTCCTGGCGTTCGTCATAGCGGCGTTCGCGAGTTATGTTGTGTACCGCGTCGCGGGTAAGCAGATGCATCCCGCGCAGCCGGTTACGACCACGATTATCGTGGCAGCGCAAGATCTGCAGGTCGGCACTTTGATTAAGGAGGCCGATTTGACTACGGCTCAATGGGTGGGCGCGCCGCCGAAGGGAGCGCTTCTTAATAAAGAGGCGGCGATCGGCCGAGGCGTCGTATCCGAGCTGTATCAGGGAGAACCGATTTTCGACAGCCGTCTCGCAGCGCCCGGCTCGGGAGGAGGGCTGGCTGCAACGATCCGTCCTGGCATGAGGGCGTGCGCAGTGCGGGTGGATGACGTGGTGGGTGTGGCTGGATTCGTCACTCCCGGCATGCGCGTTGATGTTCTCGTGTCAGGAACGGGTCCCGGCGCGGCACCGGCAGAAGGCCCGAAGGTGAAGACGCTCTTGCAAAACATCGAGGTCCTGTCGGCCGGAACGAACATTCAGAAGGACAACGAGGGCAAAGCTGTGCAGGTACAGGTGGTTAATCTGCTGGTGACGCCGCAGCAAGCCGAACTCCTCAGCTTAGCGAGCAATCAGACCAAGATTCAGTTGGTGTTGCGCAACCCGCTGGACACGGACACGCCGAATACGCCAAGCGTCGCGATGGCGAGCGTGCTTTCGGACTCGAACGCTGCGCCAAAACCGAAGCCTGTGGCGGTCAAAAAGCTTGCGCCGCAGGTTGCGCCGCCGCCTCCCCCGCGCGTGTATCTCGTCCAGGTCTACAATGGCGCGAAGCGCACGGAAGAGAAGTTTCCAGAAGCGCAGCACCAGTAATACTAGAGAGTTCAGGTTTATTTTAAGGAGTGGCTTTGAAGCAACAGGGGAGATCTGCGGTCGCGGTAATCGTCGCTAGTTGTCTTGTGGTATGTCTTGTTGCCAGCGACGCGGCCGCCAGGCAGCAGCCAGCGCAACCGGCGGATCCGCAACCGGCGCCGGCACAGGCTCAGGCCGCGGCTTCGGCGCAATCGGCGCAAGGCACGGAAGAATCGCCGAATGAACTCTTCGTCAACGTCGGCAAATCGGTTATCGTGAATAGCTCGGTTCCGATTGAGCGAGTTTCGGTGGGCTTTGGGGATGTGGCCGAAGCAACCGTCGTTGACCCCACCGAAGTGCTCGTGAACGGAAAGGCTGCGGGAGAGACAAGCCTCATCATCTGGCAGCAGGGCGGCGGCAAGCTGTTCTTCGATGTCCTAGTTCAGCCCAGCCGGTTCGCGACTAATAGTCGCACCGACATGCTTCGCAGGCAGATCTCAAGAGAATTGCCCGGTCAGAAAATCGACGTCAGCGTTGAAAACGATCTGATCTTCTTGCGAGGGACCGCTAAGGATCTGACCAGCGCTGATCGGGCCATGGCGATCGCTTCGGCACTCGGGAAACCGGTGAACCTTCTTTATGTCGATGTACCTCCGCCTGAGGCACAGATTTTACTCAAGGTTCGTTTTGCGAGTGTGGATCGCAACTTATTACGCAACCTCGGAATCAATATATTCAGCACCGGTGCAACGAACACGATCGGCCGCGTTACTACAGGGCAGTTTTCTCCGCCAGTTCTGAGCAGCGGATCGAGCAGCGGGTCGAGCAGCGGGTCGAGCAGCGGTGGCATAACCGGCAAGAATGGGATCACCGCGACTCTTTCCGACGCTCTCAACCTGTTCTTCTTTCGTCCGGACTTAAATCTCGGAGCAACTATTGCAGCTCTGCAACAGAAGGGAGTAGTGGAGGTTCTCGCTGAACCGAACGTCTTAGCGGAAAACGGCAAACAGGCTAGCTTTTTGGCAGGCGGACAGTTCCCGTATCCAGTCGTACAGGGGGGCACCACGGGAGGAACAACCGCCATCACGATTCAATTCCAACAATTCGGCGTTCGCCTTAACTTTATTCCAACTATTACGGCACGTGGCACAATCAGGCTTCAGGTGGCGCCTGAAGTCAGCGCGCTGGACTATGCGAACGGCGTTACTCTGCAAGGATTCACAGTCCCCGGCGTCTCAGTGCGGAACGTCAACACCGAAGTCGAATTGGCCGAAGGCCAAAGCTTCGCGATCGGCGGACTTCTTGATAATCGTGAAACGGAAACTTTTAGCAAGATTCCGTTCATTGGGGACATTCCGATTCTGGGAAAATTCTTCCAATCCAAAACAAAGAACAGAACGAATACGGAACTGATGGTCATCGTGACGCCTCAGATCGTTCGGCCCATGCCGGCGGGCAGGGAAATTGCGGCGCCGAATTTTCCGGTGCCCTTTTTGCCGCCGAACTCAACGACCCCGATGGCCACTCCCGGCCAAAACGTGACCGGACCTGTTCCGGTAACGCCTCCAACCCCATCGGTTCCGGTTGAATCGTACATCAAGAGTCTTGCCGAGAAGCCTTTGGTTGTAACGTCCACTTCTAGTCCCTACGGTTCGACACAGGGTACTTCGATGGGGACCGGCGCCGCTGCCGCACCCGCGGCACCGAGCGCTCCTGTAACACCTCCTTAGACGAATGGTGGTTCGAAACGAGACGCGTAACAGCGTTCTCGCGGACTCCGTAGCTATCGCGGATACCAGTGCAAAAAGGCGCCGGGGCTTGCTCGGGCGTGATAGCCTACCGGAGGGCTCCGGGCTGTGGATCGTTCCGTGCGAGTCGGTTCACACCTGGGGCATGCGATTTCCGATCGACGTGCTGTACCTCGATCGGAAAAAAAAGGTTCGCAAACTTCGCAGTGTGATGGTGCCTTGGCGTGTCTCGATGTGCCTGTCGGCGCATTCAGTCTTGGAACTGCCCGCCGGCGTGATTGAGAAAACGGGAACACAACCGGGAGACCAGTTAACACTCTCGCAGGGTTAGAACGAGTTTTCGCTTAAAAGCGCGGCGGCCATGACGCTACCCATCGTTAGCTGTACGGCAACGCCGAGCAGCTTATGGCCATCTCGCGGTCAATCGGTTCCCGTAACGGTATGAGGGAGCATTACTCCTGCCACCTCAGCATTGGCGCGGCTAGCTATGCGATGGCAGATGAGTACAAGAAGTTCAGCCCAGCGGCCCCACCGTTTCAGATCCAGAAGTAGACAGCTACTCGTTCGAAGTCGCGTTGATTGCAGCACGAAGCGGCGACGGCCCGACCTGCATGGTGCAACGCAATCTCCCGTGCTCATGGTGATGATGACAATTCGGGTGCGAGCCTGGAGAGCGCCGCCAGCGTGCGTGCGGCGAGAATCTCTGCATCGTCGAGGATGCGCAATGAATAGTGAGTATCCGCATACGCGGTAACCATGGCGGAAGGCATCGGCCAATTAACTATCGTCGGGGAAGCTATGATGAAGCCTGACCCTCCATGGCGCAGGTGCGTGTTGTTCTAACGCTGTGTACCGGGTTGGCAATCACAGCGTCCGCTGTCCGGGGTGCGTCTGGTATGGCGCAGGCGGCGGACGGTGAACTGCGCTTGAAAGTCCAGCAGGCACCGTCCGATCCAGTGGCGCACTTCAATCTCGCGGTCGCGCTCTATCGGGAAGGGAAACTCGATGACGCCACCGCGGAGTTTCGGGCAGCCCTTACGCTCAATCCGCGGCTCGCTGAAGCGCACAACGATTTGGGCATGATCCTGAATCGGCAGGGTAAGCGCGCGGCTGCGATGGACGAGTTCCGGTCGGCGGTCCAGGCGAATCCTGCGTACCTCAGCGCGCGATACAACCTGGCCACGACCCTGCTCGATTCGGGCCGGGCGCAACAGGCTGCGGAAGCCGCACGCGCTGGATTGGCACAGTCGCCTAACTGGTCTTGGGGCGAGTACACATTGGGACGCGCTCTCGAACAATTGGGACAGCTCGAGCCGGCTCAACAGGCATTAGCGAAAGCGCTGGAGCTGGACCCGCGGATGGCGCGGGGGTGGGATGAGCTTGGCGTCGTGGCGGTGCGCCGCGGCCAAGTGACCGAGGCGATCGAGCGTTTCCGCAAAGCCACCCAGATCGACCCGAAGTTTGCGGATGCGTATTACAACCTGGGTATCCAATTGATGAAGACGAAGGATGCGAGCGGAGCAGCGAGCGCATTGGCGGAAGCAATTCGCCTCGATCCGGCGAACGCAGGCGCGCACTATAGTCTGGGTCTCGTGCTCGCGCGGCACGGCCGCCCGGCGGATGCCATGCGTGAGTTCCAACGGTCAGTTGCGAGCGATCCCGGCGCTACCGGAGCGCGGCTGGAATGGGCGAGGTTGGCGGCGGAGCAGGGAAATGTGGACCAAGCAGTCCAACTCGCGCGAGAAGCGGTCCGGCGCGAGCCGAATTCGGCCGATGCTCATGCCGAGTTAGGTTCGCTCGAACGAAGCAAAGGTGAGTATGACGAAGCTCGCCGCGAACTTCAACGGGCGGCGCAACTGAATGCGAAGAGCGCTCGCGTCCATTATGAATTGGGGCTGGTGGACAAGCACTTCGGCGACGACGGGGGCGCCCGCTCCGAATTTGAGCGCGCCGCTCAACTGGACCCGGATGACAAAGAGATTCGGTATGCGCTGGCGCGACTTCTGCGCAGCCAGGGAGACACGGCTGCGGAGGCACAGTTTTCGGAGACAAACCAGCTCCAGCAGCAAGAAATCAATCGCGACGTTGCGCTGGGCGCGAACCGTGCCGGCACGCTGCTGGCGCAACAGAAAGACTGGGATGGAGCGATCGCGCAGTTTCGTAAAGCACTCCAGTTAAAGCCGGATATGGGTGAGGCGCGGTTCAACCTTGCCGGCGCGCTTGGTGAGAGAGGCGATCTGCCTTCTGCCGAGCGGGAACTTATGCAGGTGGTCAAAGATTATCCGAAATGGACCGCAGCAAGCTACCAGTTGGGATTGATCCGCGAACGCAGGGGTGACCTGGCGGGTGCGTCGCAAGCGTATCGCGAAGCGCTCAAACAGAATCCGGTTTTCGCGCCGGCACATCTGCACCTGGCGCAAATCAAATATCGCGAAGGCAATCTCAAATCGGCGCAGCAGGAATTGGAGACCCTGCTGCGGGTCGATCCGTCGAACCTGGAAGCGCGCTACACCCTCGGGGCCTGCTTGCTGCAGGAGAATGCGCCCAAACCGGCAGTTCAGGAATTGAAGCAGATTGTGACACAGCACCCGGACTTTGCCCCGGCACACAACCTTCTGGGTGTTGCGTACGCGCAGAGCGGCAACACTGATGCCGCGGTGGCCGAGTTTCGCCGCGCGCTTGCGCTTGATCCCCGCCTGGCCGATGCCCGGAGCAATCTGGACCGGGCGACCGGCAAGCAGCCGTGAGACTTACGTCAGCTCGCTCGCTCCCGCTGTGATATAGTTGCCTGCCAACCACGGCTGAAAGGGACGGGGCACATATGAGGGGACGACTCGCGCTCGTTCTGTCACTCGCTACAGGTCTGTTCGCGCCGCCGTTGCTGCGCGGGCAGGCTGTGGGTGAGATTACCGGAACGCTCACTGACCCGTCCGGAGCAGTGATGCCGAACGTCAAGATCACTGCGCTCGAGACTGCAATGGGCCTGATCCGCACCACCGTTTCGAGCGCGCAGGGCACATACACTTTATCGCAGCTCCCGGTGGGCAACTATGAAGTCACCGCGGAAGCGCCCGGTTTTAAAAAGGCCACAACAACGGGCGTGACACTCGACGTCAGTCAGCAAAGGCAGCTGGATTTCACGCTGTCGCTCCAGAGCGCCGAAGCGACGGTTGAGGTGACTGCAGCGGCGCCGCTGGTGACAACGACGAACGGGTCGCTGGGCGGCCTGGTGACTGGTGAGCAGGTGCAGACTCTGCCGCTCAACGGACGCCAAATTACGAATCTGGTTATGCTGCAGCCCGGCCTAAATTATGAGACGGACCAGACGGGTTGGATGGCTCCGGAATGGGCCGGCAATGGCAACCGTGGTCAGACCGAAGTCGCCATGCTCGACAACATCGATACGACCGATGCCGAAATGGGTAACGTGCAGTTCTGGAACTTCAACCTGGACGCAATCGCAGAGTTCAAGGTTCTGCAGAACAACTATTCTGCCGAATACGGGCAGGGCGCCGGAACGATCGTCCAGATGGCGAGTAAATCGGGCACGAACCAGTTCCACGGGACAGCGTTCGAGTTCCTGCGCAACAGCGTGCTTGACGCACGAAACTTTTTCTCTCAGTCAGTTCCTCCATTCCAACGAAATGAGTTCGGAGGCACTTTCGGAGGCCCCATCAAGAAAGACAAAACGTTCTTCTTCGGCGAGTATGCAGGCTATCGCCAGAGGCTGGGTGAGCCGACGATCATGTCGGTCCCGACGACGCAGGAACGGCAAGGGATCGTGACGGTTACAAACGCGAACGGACAGACGCAGACGCTGCAGGTGCCGCTGAATCCGATCGCCGAGTCCATCCTGAATAAATACCCGCTGCCGAACGATCCTACGGGGCCGAACGGACCGAGAACCTACAATGTTCAGTTCAAGCAGCCGACCGACTCCGATCAATTCTCGATCCGCGGTGATCATAACTTCTCGCTGAAGGACTACATGTTCATCCGGGCATCATACATTGATAACAAGGTTCAATATACGGATCCCATTGCAGCCTCCGAGAATCCACAATTCTCGTCCACCAATTTCAACAATCCGCGAAACTACGCGATATCAGAAACCCACATCTTCTCGCCCACGCTTGTGAACGTGTTCAGCTTCGGGCTGAACCGGGAGGTGACCGGCGTATCAGTGGGGACGCAAGCTTACCCGCAGGATACATTTGGTGACGGCAGCCTGTCGAGCTATGGACCTGACAACTTTTTTACGAAGTACGTGATCACGCAGTTCATTCCGCTCGAGAAAGTGACGTGGACGAAAGGCCGGCACACGCTCGACATCGGCATGCAGTTTCGGCGTCTGCGCGATAACGGATTTGGCGTTTCAACTGGCGGGCCGAACGGTCAGTTCCAATTCCAACCCGGGACGGCGCTTCCTTACGGCATTCCTATCGTCGGCGGGGGAGAGCTACCCGCTGGCTCGCCGAGCCCCAATTCTCTGATCAGCTTTATGGAAGGAGCGCCACACGCCTACATCCGGGCGACCGGAATGCCCGGTTTCAGCGAGCCTGGGAATCCCGCACCGTACGGAGTTCGTATCTGGCACCTCAACTGGTGGATCCAGGACGACTTCAAAGTGAATTCGCGGCTGACACTCAACCTGGGCTTCCGGTACGAATACAATTCTGTGCCGACGGAAACGGGCGATCGACTGAATGCGATTGTGGACGACCCGAAGTTCGGGCCCGGCAACCTGTTCGGGCAACTTATCCTTAATCCCAATCCGCTTTACCACGCGGATTACCGCGGTTTTGGGCCGCGGTTCGGGCTCGCCGAACGCATTACGAATAAACTCGTGTTTCGTGGCGGCTTCGGAGTCTTCACGAATAACGCGCCGACTGTTTTTCCCGATCAGGCGCTGGTGAACTTCCCTCTTGCGTCATTCTCGAGCACGCTCAATCCCGTCTTTTCGGACACTCCGTTGTCCGTGGTTGGAGTGCCACCGATCATGAGCCTGTCGGGGGAAATTCTTCCGCCGAACGGGGACACAAAGCAGATTCCGCACAACACTCCGGTGAACCTCGCGCCTATAGCGGCGTTCTTCGGAGGCCCGATCACGACGAACCTGACGTCCGTTAATTTCAAGAACGGTTACACGATGGCAGGGAACGTGACGATTGAAGAGGAATTGCCGGGCAACATGGCATTGCAGGCTTCGTACGCGATGAACAACGCTGTGGGTCTCTATGCTTCGTCGTGGCCCAACGCGTATAACGGCGCGCTGCCGCAGTACACGCCTTACACGGACGTGAATCCAGGTTTAGGCGAGTTCCAGATCACCGACAATCACGCGCACTCGACCTACAACGCTCTGCAATTCCAATTACGAAAGCTATCCGTCGAACACGGCATTCAGTTCCAGGCTGCGTACACGTACTCGAAGACCATAGACAATTCTTCTACCGTATGGAACGGAAACAATGCAGCCAACTCGGGGACCCAGCCGAATAATCCGCTCTGTTACTCGTGTGAGAAGTCGCGTTCCGGTTTCGATTTCCCGCAGCGTTTCATCATGAATTTCCAGTACACGGTACCGATGGACAAATGGCAGTTCCTGGATGCCGTTCCGAAGCGAATAACCGGCGGCTGGCAGGTGATGAGCATCATCTCGGCGCAATCCGGCTTCCCGTTTACAGTTAACTCGCCGTATGGGACGGAGGAATTCGGGACCGACACGTACGTCGGATATCAGCCAACGCGGCCCTTCCTCGTGCAAAATCCCACGATGAATAACAGTGGCGGCCCTGCGTTCTTTTCGTCTTCCGTCCTGAATAACACGTCAGACTACTTCGGCACGCCGACCGTCACGCTTGCCAGCGGAACCGTTGTGCAGACCGCTCCGGGAAACTTAGGCCGTAACACGTTTCGCACAAACGCGTTCTCGAACTTCGACTTGTCGATTGTGAAGGACACGGCGATTACGGAATCGAAGAAAATCGAGTTTCGCGCCGAGTTCTTCAACATTTTCAACCAGCACGCCTTCGCCATCCCCGGCCAGGTGCTCGGGTCTCCTTCGTTCGGGATAGCCACCGCGACGGTCTTGCCTGAGCGACAGATTCAATTTGGCCTGAGATTCATTTTTTAGTAATGAATCGACCGCGTGCCTGTCTGGTTTTGATAAAAACACCATCGCTTGCTGCTGTTCTAGGCCGTTTGCCATTTGCTGGAGGCGCTTCGTTGGGGCAACAACCGCCTGAAGAATGTCTCGGGGCACCGCCATCCTAACCTGGCTGCTCCTCAGCAGTTGATCCGGGTGGCTTGCTACAACATTGTTGCGGCCTAGGAAGCGAATGATTACGACATGATGGGTTTAATGTCGGATGAGCGTTGCCCGTCGACGTGCTGCATCCGCTCCACATGAATACTGTTGAACGTCGAGGTTTAGTCCAGCGGGCAAGACGAACGATCCGGGCGGAGCTATTTGACGCTCAACGCTACAGCCGCAAAAGTGTATTTCGTCACTACACGCCACGGATTGAAGAGGCCCGTAGCCTGGCGGCGTGATTGAGAAAACGGGCACACAACCGGGAGATCAGTTACTGCTCTCGCACGTTTAGAACGAACCGGATCACCATCAGTCTGCCCGGTTTTGGCTTTGAATGTTTGTCTGTGGAGCGGCCACCGGTTTAATCTCGGACCTTTGAGGACGCTTTCGCGATGCCGCCATCCCAATTTCCAAAACGAACTCTCTACATCGTCCCGTGCTTTGTTGGCCTTAGTTACCTGGCTCTCGCACAGGATACCCACTACCCGCCGAAGAACCAGCTAATACCCGCGCCGGAGTGTTTGACCCTGAAAGGTGCGTGGCAGGACGCGTACGCTCCTTGCACTGCGGCAACACACGAAGCATGGCTGAAAGACGTCACTCACTGGCGCTTTGAGCGCAGGATTCGCATCGGCTACAACGGCCAGCGCTACGACGAGCCTGCACTCAAATGGACTGAGAGCAGTTTCATTCAGCCGCAAATGATGGTCCAGGATCGGTATTTTTATGATCCGGTTTCGGGCAAGTATACGGTTGACCGCTATCTGGACGATCTTGAGAAACGCTACGGTGGCATTGACGCCGTACTGATCTGGCCGACTTACCCGAACATGGGGATCGATAACCGAAACCAGCACGACATGATCCGATCGATGCCCGGCGGCATTCCCGGTGTGAAGCAAATGATCGCGGATTTTCACAGGCGAGGCGTGCGCGTGCTGTTTCCGATGATGATGTGGGATCAAGGGACGCGCGAACCTGGCGAGCCGTGGCCACAGGCGATCGCGGAACTGATGAGAGAGATCGGCGCGGATGGCATTAACGGCGATACGCAGGACGGGGTCCCGCTCGCATTTTCAGAAGCGGCGGAGAAGACCGGACACCCTCTCGCATTTGAACCCGAAGGTAGCCCGTCGGATGAGGCGCTTGCGTGGAACGTTCTGACGTGGGGCCAGTACACCACGCAATTCACGTTCGTTCCGGGAGTGGATCGGTTCCGATGGCTGGAACCGCGGCACATGGTGAATATTTCCGACCGATGGAATCGAAGCAAGACCGACGATCTGCAGTACGCCTTTTTCAATGGCGAAGGCTGGGAGAGCTGGGAGAACATCTGGGGCATCTGGAATGGCATTACACCGCGAGATGGAGAAGCAACGCGGCGCATGGCAACGATTGAGCGTGGCGTAGCGCGCTTTCTGACAAGTGAGGATTGGGAGCCGTTTTATCCGATGCGCTTCTACGGTGTATTCGCGAGCCGTTGGCCTAGCCGTGATCAGACGGTGTGGACAATTATTAATCGGAACGAGTACGACGTAAGTGGCCGCCAGATGTCAGTCCCGGCTGAGGATGGCGTGCGGTATTTCGATCTATATCACGGAATTGAATTGAAACTGGAGCGCGAGGGCAATACAGCCGTCCTTTCATTCCCTCTGGAAGCACACGGTTTCGGCGCTGTACTTTCTACCCATGGCGAACCGGATTCGGACATGCAAAAGCTGATGGCAAGGATGAAATCCGCCACGGCTTCGCCCCTATCAAGTTACTCGAGTGAATGGAAGACACTGCGGCAGAGAATCGTTGGAATTGAGCCGACCAAAACTTCGGCAACTGTGCCGGACGGCATGATCAAGATCCCCGGCGGTGACTACGTCTTCAAAGTGGAGGGAATCGAGATCGAGGGTTTCAATGATATCGGAGTCGACGTCCAGTATCCGTGGGAGGACATGCCGCGCCGGTTCCACGAACACCGGATGCAAATCAAGCCATTTTACATGGACAAGTATCCCGTAACGAATGCGCAATTCAAGAAATTCTTGGATGCGACTCACTATCGTCCGGCCGATGATCTAAACTTTCTGCGTGACTGGAAGAACGGAACATATCCGAACGGTTGGGACAATAAGCCTGTTACCTGGGTCTCCCTGGAGGATGCACGCGCTTACGCAAAGTGGGCCGGCAAACGGCTTCCTCATGAGTGGGAGTGGCAGTTTGCGGCGCAAGGTACTGATGGCCGCATCTATCCTTGGGGAAGCGACTGGCAAGCCTCCGCCGTCCCCGTGCCTTATAAGAGCAGAACTTTAAGGGGACCCGACGATGTAGACGCCCACCCTGCGGGCGCAAGCCCGTTTGGAGTTATCGATCTGGTTGGTAATGTCTGGCAATGGACCGACGAGTACGTCGATGAACACACACGCGGCGGAATTCTTCGGGGCGGAGACTATTACCAGCCTCAAGGCTCGATCTGGTACTTCCCGCAAGCCTATCGAAATGATCAGCACGGCAAACTTCTGCTCATGGCGCCCAGCTACGACCGTGCCGGCACGCTAGGGTTCCGATGTGTTATGGACACCGAATGAAACGGATTCTCCTTGTTCCAGGAGCTTAAATCATGGAAGTGGTTTAGAATCAAGTGAGCTTCCCTTGTCGGGGCGTAGCGCAGCCTGGTAGCGCACCTGCCTTGGGCGCAGGGGGTCGGGCGTTCAAATCGCCCCGCCCCGACCAAAGAAATCTATCGCTTACATGTGACCGTGGCCAACCACGCTGGATGACGTGCGGGACTTTGTACAGATCGCGTACGTCCGGAAGCGTGGTGTCTAGTGAAGTGCGCCGATGACGGCATTGAAGAATACATTGTCGCTGATAAGCGCTGAACCTGTCAGCTTCGGTTGAGCGCTCCAGACCACGATTACGACCTGCTGGGATGGATTGATGTAGATACTCTGTCCGAATATCCGGTATGCGCGGAAGGCATCGGGCTCGCTCCACCACATGTACCCGTATGGCACCGTTTGTGAGCCCACGGCTTTCGAAGACCGGCATTCGGGACCCAGCCCGGCAGTACAACCCGCTTATGACTGATGGGTACAAACTGGCCGAAGCGAGCGTAATCGCAAGCGCGCCAAGGACGTAGGTCTCTCCTGTGTTGTAGTTCCAGCTCGTGCCGGGAGGAGCTATCCGCGGAAGAGATGTCATGAAGCGCAGTAACGAGCCCGGCTGCTGAGTCATTTGAATGTCGAGCATCTTGCGGCGGTCCGAGAAAGGATCCGTATAAGTCTCGTTCCACCTCACACCCGAAGCCATCTTCAGTAGGTTGCGTATTGAGACGCTTTCGTAGCCGCTGCCTTTGAGCGTAGGCAGGTAGCGGACCACCGGATCATCGAGACTTCGAATCAAGCCGTCTTCGACAGCGGCCGGCAGTAAGTATCGAGGTGATGCTTTTGACGACCGAGAATGATAACCAACGCGTTTCACAGCTATTGCTCAACTCGTAGCGTTCGAGCGCAATCCGGCCGTTTTAAGCACAAGCAAGCCAGCGACCCGGTTCAGACGGACATAATCATCGAGATGCAGTGTCTGCCCGGCCCGGCGAAACTGAGGTCCAGAATCGGTGTCGTACTTGTGGGCAGTGGCAAAGCGTGCGTGCCGGCCTTCACTGTGGCGGACGGGAACACCTGATCAATGTGAGGGAACGCATTCACCCCGGCCGGTAGCGACAGCCTCCCGTCATAGACGGCCCGGACAGGTGGACCATGCTCGGCGTCAACGAGCGACGGCGCGAGTACGGAAATGGTGGCGAGGCGAGTCTTACGCGCAGGCGAACCGTGTGCTGCTCTTCCTGATGCTCCTTGCTCTAAATATGACTTTGCTCGAAAAGCATGTTCACACCCTTTCGGTGCAGATAGGTGGCCGGCTTGCTTCCTCAGGGCTCGAAACAGCCGCCGCGTACATTGAAAGTGAACTGCGGTCCTATGGCTACACGCCTCAGCGACAGACCTTCAAGATTGGCGGGCACACCTTCTCCAACATAGAGGCAGAAATCAAGGGAACAAAGCACCCCGGGACCGTTCTGGTCTTCGGCGCGCATTATGACACGGTGGGTGATCTTCCAGGTGCGGACGATAATGCAACCGGCGTCGCTTCGGTTTTGGAATTGGCACAAACGTTTGCACGATCCAGTCCAGCAAGGACCGTGCGCTGGGTTTTCTTCACGAACGAAGAGCCTCCGTACTTCCAGTCACCAGCCATGGGGAGTTACGTGTATGCGAAGCGCTGTCGCGCAAGACACGAGAAGATCGATGCCATGGTTTCCATTGAGACGATCGGATACTACACAGACAAACCGAATTCGCAGACCTACCCGATCGGCTTCCATCCCGGTTACCCCGACCGTGGCAATTTCCTTGGGTTTGTCGCCGACTTGAAAAGCGCTCTGCTGTTGCGGAGTGCGCTGAAAGCTTTTCGCATCAGCACTGCTTTGCCAGCGGAAGGAGTAGTAGCACCGAGTTCGATCCCAGGCATCGGATGGTCCGATCATTGGTCGTTTTGGCAATTCGGATACAAGGCGCTGATGATAACGGATACGGCGCCTTATCGATATCCGTACTATCACACGGCGCAGGATACTCCAGACAAGCTAGATTGGCAGAGGTTTGGGCAAGCGGTTGACGGAATACAAGGCATTGTACGGACCTTGGCCGCCTTCGGACAGCCATGACCAATTCATGGGCGCGCGAGTGCCGGCCCGCCGCAATTTGCCGTGAATTGTGAATACGCCTTGACTATGGCCGGCGTTCTGCACATGGCTGCGAAAAGCGCATGCCAGTTTCGACCGTTTGCAGCGTTGCAGAGCTACTGTTGTTTCTTAATGATGCTGATGCCGCCGTTACGTTCGAGGATGGCGTACTTGATCTGGCTAAGCTGTTTGACAGCCTTGGTCCGAGCCGCCGCCATCACGTCCATATCATTCAGGCGCATCCGCTCCATTACCTCGTGCTGCCAACGGCCATTCTTGAGTAGAACGAGCGGCGTGCCGTCGACGAACGCACCGAAACGACGGTATCGCGTTTTCAAGTACGAGACCATGCGGTGCATGAAACCGACCGTGATGACGGCGCACGTGGAGTTGGTCACCGAGTGGTCCTGGCCCATGGTCGCCAGGATAATGACACCCCCGATGAGAAAGATGATGACGAACTCGAAGGGCGTCATCTGCGCACCGGGGCGACGGCTTAATGCTCGAACGATAAGGAGCAGAAAAAAATAGCCAAACGTTGCGTAGAGGACCGTATGCATAGCTGTCAGGGCATTACAAAGACGCGCAGTTTTAAAAGCTCGGAGCCGGTCACCCGCAGGCGTATCTCGTAGATGCCCGGGGCGGCTGGCTCGAGCGCGAATTTCACCGACGCGGGGAATCCGGACACGGAAATGTGTAGGAGATTCCATCTTGCCCGACCACGGATTTCTCAGGCTGCGGAATGAACCGCTGTGCGCCGAGTGCTTTGATGACGCTTTCACCGACCCAAAACTGAATTTTTCCTTCGTGGATGGCTGTGGGTCCGAAGTCGATGCGAAGAATAGAAGGGGCGGCATAGCGTTCGATACGCTCGTACTTCACTTGTATGGTGCGGTCATTTGTTTGTGCGGTGGCATTGGCCAGAGGGCCGCGCCCAAAGCAACCGAGCAGGTCGGCGACGATAACGCACCCAAAGAAGATCCAGAGTGCGTGCGTAAAGCGCCACCACTTGTGCTGAAACTGAAGATCGGAGCCGACGGCGAGCTCGTCGTTGACCTTGGATATCGTATCTTCTACGGGTTTAGTTTCGATCGAGGGCATAGCCGGTCATGAATTCTCGGATTTTTGGATGATGCTGATTTCGCCGTTGCGCTCTAGAATGGCGTATTCGATCTGATCGAGACGCTCGAGGCCGTTGTCGCGCGCCATGGCCATCACGTCGTCGTCCTTAATGCGCATTCGGCGCATGGTTTCGACCTGCCACTCGCCTTTTTGCAGCAGCACGAGCGGCGTTCCATCAATGATGAGTCCGATTGCGGGCCAGCGGTGACGAATCCAGGCGATGAGGAAATGGGTCACAGCGATCGTGATGATAATTGTGACGGCATTGATCAGAGACGGATCATTTCCGACCATCGAAGTCAGGGTGACGCCGCCTGCAAAGAAGATGAACACAAATTCGAAAGGCGTGATCTGCTTGCCGGGACGACGGCCGGCCGTGCGGACGATGAGGACCAAGAAACAATAGCCCCAAATTGCTCTGAGAACGGCGGCCATACCTAACTCGCAGCTTGCAGTGGTTTCGAAATCGCTTCGAGGGACTGCCGCTCGGCTTTTACGCCAAAGGAGATCTCGGTAACGGCTCCGGCCAACATGAGCGCGG
>JAFATG010000283.1 GCA_019244055.1 Acidobacteriaceae bacterium
GAGCCTCAGGATTCTTGCTCTCATCGAATACGAGCTGTGTAATTCCGGTGCGATCGCGCAGATGAATAAAAATAACGCCGCCCAGATCGCGCCGTCGATGGACCCATCCCATCAGCACAACGCGCGTGTCTGCATCGCTCGCGCGCAACTCCCCGCAATAGTGAGTTCGGCGCAAATCGCCCAAAAAATCTAGTTTTACTTCCGCCATTTCCTTTTGTTCTTCGCGCTATTGCGCCCTTGCTAAGTGGTCCAGCAGAGCTTGTTTTGTCAGGGTCTGCTGATCACCGGAACTCATGTCCTTTAGCGCATAGGATTGGGTCACAATCTCGTTGTCCCCAACAATAAGCGTGTACCGGGCTCGCAGCTTGTTCGCCAGCTCGAGCATCCGCTTCAGTTTTCGTTCCGTTCCGACTTCCACCGAAAGATCGAGTCTCCGGATTTCCGATGCCAGCACGGCGCAGTGCCGTAGAGCGGCTTCTCCCATGGGAGCGATATAAACGCCGAGTGAGGGCTGCTCGATCTGATTTTCCGTGGTCATCACCAAGCGGTCTTCGCCAATCGAAAATCCGATCCCAGGTGCGGGCACTTTCGAACCCAGAAGCTCCGCCAATCCGTCGTAGCGGCCTCCGCCGAGAATGGCGTTTTGCGCGCCCAGCGCTCCATGAGTGATCTCAAACGTTGTGCGCGCATAATAATCCAGTCCACGTACCAAACGCGGTTTGACCTCGTAGGCTATTCCGCGCTCGTCGAGAAATTCACGAACTTCCCGGAAATGCTCACGATCTGCATCGTCCAAGTAGTCGAGTATGGACGGCAAGCGATCAATAATCGGCTGATCCTCAGGAACTTTGCAGTCGAGCACTCGCAAGGGATTTGTTTCGGCCCGCCGGCGGCAATCGGTACACATCTTCGGAGCAAGTTCCTTAAGCTGCTCCCGGAGTGCCTCGTTGTATCTGGCCCGCGATTGCTTCGAGCCAACCGAGTTGATCAGCAGAGTGAAGTCACTGAGACCGACTTCCGTCAAAAGCCCCACCACTAGCTCGATAACTTCAGCATCGATCGCTGGAGAGTCCGAACCGATCGCCTCCGCGCCGATCTGATAGAACTGCCGGTAACGGCCTTTCTGTGGACGCTCGCGGCGAAACATGGGACCGATGTAATACAGCTTCTGCAAACCGGGTTGTTGATCCAAGCGGTGTTCGATGTAGGCGCGGAGAACGGAGGCGGTGTTCTCTGGCCGCATAGTTAATGAACTGCCGTCGCGATCCTCGAAGGTATACATCTCCTTGCTGACGATGTCGGTCTCTTCACCAACTCCTCGCACAAAGAGCGCGGTTTCTTCCAGAATCGGCGTTCGGATCTCCTGGTAATTAAAGCGATGGAAGACGCGGCGCGCCGCAGCCTCCACGTGGTTCCATGCGGCGCTCGAGGGCGGAAGAATGTCCCGCATGCCTTTGACGCTGCGGATCAAGACTGCTCTTCCTTGTAAATCGCTGTTATGCGAACGTAATTTCCGGCGTTCTTTCGAAATCGTTCCTGTTCTTCCGGCGTGACCTCTCGGCGCACCTTCGCCGGCATTCCCATCACGAGAACGTTAGGGGGGACCTGCATACCTTCAGGAACCAGTGCGCCGGCAGCTACTACCGCCCCCGCTCCGATTTTTGCGCCGTTTAGCACCACTGCTCCGATCCCGATAAGAGCCCCGTCCTCCACTTCGCATCCGTGCAGCACAACTCGGTGTCCAACCGTCACTCCATTACCTACCAGGCACGGATATTGGCCGTGGTCAACGTGAACTACGGTGTTGTCTTGAATGCTGGTTTCATCACCGATTCGCACAATGTTGACATCCCCGCGAATCGCTACGTTCGGCCACACGCTCGAACGCTCGCCGATTACGACATCGCCGATGACTTGAGCGCTCAAGTCAACGTAAGCAGAAGGTGCAATGCGCGGCATTACTCCGCGAAACGATCGAATCATGAGAATTGAGAGAAAGAGTACAGCTACAGTTGCACTACTTCAGGCTCGGGCAGAGAATCTCTTTCTAGCCATGCTAACAAGCTGAAGCGCCGTGGCCACTGCCATTCGCCTCAATTGGTAATCTCAAACAGTACACCGCCATTTGCAAGTACGCATTCGCCTTTCGCGCCCGTCCGGCCACCGAACGCCGTTAAGTCCACATGAACTGCCAAGCGACGGCCCCGTAACAACTGAGGTTGATTCCAAGAAGGTATCTCCGGCGCTTGGGGCATCCTCGCGAGTGGCGCTAGGTATTCTGGTCAGCCGGCTCACGGGCCTTATTCGCGAACGGGTGATAGGTCATTACTTTGGCGTGGACTCGGTTGTCGCCGACGCCTTTCGCGCGGCTATTCGTATCCCAAATCTCCTCAACAATCTCTTTGGAGAAGGAGTCCTGTCCGCCTCTTTCGTAACTGTCTATTCCAAACTGCGAGCTCTCGAAGAAGATGAGGAAGCGGATCACCTGGCCGAGGCAGTTTTCGGCGTTCTCGCCCTCGTCTGTTCGATTCTCGTGCTCTTAGGTGTTCTGTTAACGCCGTTCTTGATCGACGCGATCGCTCCGGGTTTCAAAGGCTACGAACGCGAGTTGACGATTCACATTGTTCGAATCTTGTTCCCCGCCACTGGTCTTCTGGTGATGAGCGCCTGGTGTCTGGGCGTCCTGAACAGCCATCGTCGGTTCTTGCTTTCTTACACGGCGCCTGTTGCCCTGAACTTGACTGTGATTGCGACCTCGATTCTCTTTGGGAATTCCACACAGGACAAGCTCGTCATCTATGTCGCTTGGGGATTCGTTTCAGGCAGCGGATTGCAGGTTCTGGTGCAGTTGCCTCGCGTCTTGGCTCTGCTGCCGCGCTTCCGGCCCGAACTCGACTTCGGATCGCAGTACGTCCGTTCAGTTATTGGTAACTTCGGCCCTATTTTCTTCAGCCGGGGTGTCGTTCAGATCAGTGCCTACGTCGATTCGATGATCGCGAGCCTGCTGCCGACCGGAGCGGTCGCGGCTCTCGGCTACGGTCAAGTGATCTCGGTCCTGCCGGTAAGCCTCTTTAGCATGTCCGTTTCGGCGGCGGAACTCCCTGCTCTTTCGAGTGCGGTCGGAAACCAGGACGAAATTGCAGCGCTTCTTCGGAGCCGCCTCTCCGCGGGACTGCGGCGTATCGCATTTTTCATTATTCCCTCTGCTGTGGCATTTCTGATACTGGGAGACGTATTGGCGGCCGCTCTCTATCAGTCGGGCCGTTTTCATCACTCGGATGCGGTCTACGTTTGGTCCGTCTTGGCCGGTTCAGCGGTCGGCCTCTTGGCAACTTCGCTCGGACGTCTCTATTCGTCCGCGTTTTACGCGCTGCTCGATACTCGAACGCCTCTGCGGTTTGCCGTGTTGCGGGTATTGCTGACAACGGCGCTCGGGCTTCTATTCGCCTTACCAATGCCAGGTTGGGTTGGGATCGATCAGAGATGGGGCGTTGCCGGCCTAACCGCCTCGGCTGGAATTGCAGGTTGGGTTGAGTTCTCGTTACTGCGTCATGCCCTTGGCAGCCGAATTGGCAGCGTTCCCTTACCAGCCGATTTCATTTTGAAGCTCTGGGGCACAGCGTTCGTCGGGGCGGGCCTCGGATATGCACTGAAACACGCGATCGGAGTCGGTCACCCGCTTCTGTTGGCGATCGCCGTTGTTTCGTTATATGGCGCGGTCTATTTTGGCGGGACCAGCGTCCTGAAAATTCCCGAATCCCTTGCGACCATCAGTGCAGTCAGGCAGCGGCTTGCGCGACTGAAATAGTAGAGACGAGTTCCGGCTCACGGGTTCGCACCGGCCTGCATCAATTGCTCGGCGTGCTTCAGCGCTTCCGGAGTGATTTTCTCGCCGGAAAGCATGCGTCCAATTTCGCGCGCGCGCTCCGCCGGACCCAGTTCCTCAATTTTCGTGGTTACCCGTCCCCTCTTTTCGCGCTTTGAAACGGCGTATTGATGGTCCGCGAATCCGGCAATCTGCGCCAGATGCGTGACACAAATCACCTGATTGCCCCGCGATAATGCCTTAAGTCGTTTTCCGATCGCTGCCGCAGCCGCGCCACCCACACCAGCATCGATTTCGTCGAAAACGAGCACTGGAATCCCGCCGCGGTGGTCAGCATCTCCAAGCGCTGTCTTAAGTGCCAGCGCAATTCTTGACAACTCCCCACCAGATGCAATCTTTTCCATTGGCTTCGGTTCTTCACCGCGGTTCGGTGCGACGAGGAACTCAACCGAATCATTACCGGACGGACTCCAATCGCTCTGCTTGAGTGCGATTTGGAATCGTGTTCCGCTCATAGCCAGGCTTTTCAGCTCTGATTCGACCTGCCTGCTCAAGCGCTCCGCGGCGGCCCGGCGGACCGCGCTCAGCTCTGCAGCCAATTTCTCGTATTTCTGACCCAGTTCGCCGAGCTCAGTTTCCAGCTTGGCGCGATGTTCGTTGGCATTTTCTACCTCATCCATGCTCTTCGCAATCTCATCGCGAAACGCCAGGATGTCTTGAATCGTGTGGCCATATTTGCGCTTGAGCCGGTCGAGCGCCGCGAGACGCGATTCCACCTCTTCCAACCTCGCCGGATCGCCCTCGATCCGTCCCAGGTAGTCGCGCAGTGCAAGAGAAGCCTCGTCACTGAGCATCGAAATCTGCTTCAAAGACCCGGCTGTTTCAGCGAGGCTGGTGTCGATCCGAACCAGTTCGTCCAGTTTCTTTGTCGCTTGGCGCAGTTGCGTTGTGATGCTGTCCGGCGAGTCGTAGAGCATCGCGAAGGCTGCTGAGGCGTTCTCCTGAAGCTTCGTTACGTTTTGCAGGATTTTGCGCTCGGCATCCAGTTCCGAATCTTCGCCTGGTCGCGGAGAAATAGTCTCGATTTCTTTCCGCTGAAATGACCACAGATCCAAGAGCCTGAGCTTCTCCTGCTCGCTCCGGCTCAATTCCTCGAGTCTCTCCCCAAGACCTCGCCATTCCGCATAGACCTGGGCGACTCGCTGTCGCAAGTCCTTCGCGCCCGCGAACTCGTCTAAGAGATCCCGTTGTGACTGGGGGCTGTACAGTGATTGCTGCTCGTTCTGTCCGTGTATATCGCCGAGTGCCGGTGCTAGCTGGCGCAGGAAAGCCGCGGTGACGGGGCGATTTGCCACGAACGCCCGCGATTTTCCGTTCGCGGTAATTTCGCGCTCCACGATCAGCTCGTCTTCATCGGCAGGCTCGATTCCGGCGTTCGA
>JAFATG010000314.1 GCA_019244055.1 Acidobacteriaceae bacterium
CGACCAGAACGATGTCGTAGTCACCAGTGGCGACCTTCGGCGCGGTGTCATCGATCAGGATGCGCTTAGCGCAGTTGTTGACACGCGCATTGTTCTTCGCGAACACGAGATCATCCACCCGCTGATACTGCGGCGGGCAGTTGACCGTGACCGTACTGGATTGCTGTGCGGTCTGGCCGTTCTGATCCGTAACCGTTACCGTCGCGGTCACAGTCTTCGTCTGGCCTTGTGCGCCGCCTTCGAAGTTCAGACTGGACGCATCGAACGTCGCATTCGCAGTATTGCCGTTCGTCACGCTACCTTCGCTAACTGTCCAAGCGTAGGTCAGGTTCCCGCCGCAAGCCCCTGCTGCAGCCGTTGCCGTTAATTGCGCTGTATGATCGCCGGTCTGAACAGCGGAGCACATGAGCGTATTCGGCGATGCGGTCACGCCGCTGATTGTCGGAGCAGCCACGGTAACGGTCAGTGTCGAGGTCGCCGTGACCGGTTGAACTGCCGGAGGGGGCGGAGGCTGGACCCAGCAACGTTCCGGGAATTTCTTCGGCCGTTCCAGTGGAGGCGGAGGCGGCGTCGTATCCGTAACGGTTAGCTGAACGTTCAACGTTCCTCCACCTGCGGGAGGGGTGACGGTAAGGTCGGGGCTATTGCCGCCCTGGGACTGGCCGTTCACGGTCCAGGCATAGGTGATCGTACGTCCAGCCGCCACGCCCGGCACGTTAGCGTGCAAAGTCACTTCTTTACCCGGACATATCGTGCCTTCGCCACCAGCGATGGTCGGTTGCGGCAGGGCCGGAGGCGGAGCCGGGGCAGGCGGCATTGGCGGGCACTTGCCGTGGCCTCCGTAGAACACAAGCCCGAGCGTCCCCTCAAAGCCGTTGATCTTATGCTTCGACGGAATGTATATGCCGCCGGTGGGAAAATTCGGGAGCCCGTAAGTGGGATTCCGGGACCAGAAGCCGCGTGCATCCAGTCTCAACCCAAAGTGATCGCTCAAGTGGAATTTGACACCACCTCCATAATTGAGACCGACCTGAAGGTTGTTGCCCAAGTTGCCCGAAAAATAGAGCGCATTTTTGACGGGACTACGGGCAATGTTCTCGGCGTTACTCGTCGGCGAGAACAAAATCCCATTAACGCCAACAGTCAAATATGGCTGCACCTTTGTTCCGCGGGGTTTTAGGTTGAACACCGGATTTAACCCGAAGAGATAGTTGCGCGCGCCGAAACTGTATGGCGGTAGCGCAGTCCCGGCTAAAGGAGTCCCAGCCGGATAAAGACCACTGGACGAGACGAACCTGACGTTCGCCACATTGTAGGCTCCCCATAGTTCCAGACCGAGATGGCCCGATGGGTTGTAAGCCAGGCGCAGGCCAAACACGCCTCCATCGACCAGCTTGGTGCCTAGCCCAATCAGTACGGTGCCCCAAGTGCTGATACCGCCGAAGGGGTCGATCTCGACGATGTCGGGATATTCGTCTTGTCCTGTGGCAGGAGTAGCCCGAGCCTGAGGCGGAGTTGCAGCTTGATTACTAGCTTGAGGTGTAGCAGTCGTGTCCTGCGCAAAAGCCACCGTGCTGAAGCACAGCGCTGCACAGAACAGAAATGATGCGCCAGGCCTAAAATACCGCCAATGTTTCATTGTTCTCCTCCAAAACGAGAGTTGTAGCACACAACGAAGCGTCTGATGTTTACAACGCAAGGTTTGATGTTTATTTTGAGCGGTTTATTACGTCCGCCATTCCCATCGCAGGCTTACTCCTTAGCACTCCTATGTAAGGAGCGCAACAGAGCGACCGCCGCGTTTAGCAGTCCCTCTGGGTCGATCTATCAACTGGTACTGCCGCTGGCCGCCGGCACGATAGTGACGCACCGATGGCGGCCGTTCGCAATCCTTTGTCTCGCCGGTATACTGCTGGGCGTTCTGAAGCCCCTGGTGCATGGTGCCGCTCATAACAGGCACAAAGGGCGGAGAGTTTGCTGTACTGCCACTTGTCACGCTGCTATCGCTGATCATCGAACAGCAGAAGCCCGGAGCAATCGGACTTTTGAGCGCGACCTTATTGGTGCTGAAGCTAGTAACCCAGCCCAATCTTGATTTCACTTGGGCTTGGCTGATTGTCGCATCGTTCCTTTGACTTGCTTGATCCCGACCGTGCGCTGAACCCCAGACCCAGTGCACAGACATCAAAGTTGCGGAATTGATCGGCTTAAAAGAGAGCCGAACCGACATGCTGTATCTCCCATGCAAGAGTTGAAAGCAACACCAATAGACTGATCTTATCCGATAAATGCTTAATTGCGAAAGAGAATCCCTAAGTCACTGGTGATTCCATATAAGCGACTGGAGGAAGAATCGGGTTTCCAAAGTTGTCGGATGCGGAGGTTTGGCAAGGCGCTCGGCACGTGCTCCCAAGAATTTCCGGAGTCCTTCGTCTCGAATAGCTGACCATATTCAATTGCATACGCTGTGGAATTTCCGCCGTCGTAGAGCACTGCGGTAACTGTGGAAGCGGGGATTCCACGTGAATTCGCGTACCACTTGGCGCCCCCGTCAGCCGACGAATACAAACCCAATCGTGTCGCTATTAGCAGTGGCGAACTGGAATCAGCCGGAACTGCGATGTCATTGATGTCTGACACGGGCAACGGAAACTGCAGTTCGGACCAGTGGTCTCCGTAGTCTTTCGACGCGAATAAGCCCGTGGCGGCGCGGACAATGAGATAGCCGTTAGAGTTCGGGGCCGCATATAAAGCGATGACACCGCTCGATGCAGGGATGTCGGTAACTGTCCAGCGCTCGCCGGCATCTTTGCTGCGCAGCAGCCCGAGATCGGTCGCGGCATAAATAATGCCTTGCGTGCCGCTTTGTATCGAATAGAGATTGCGAATTTCGGTCAGCTTCACCTCGCGAACTTTCTCAATGGGCTTCGCTGGGCCTGAAGCCGTGCTGGAGGCCTTACTTGCCCGGCTGGTTGCGCGGCTTCGCGTTGTGTGACGCACCGGGGGCGCTTTCGGCTGTTCCAAGGTCACGATGCGTACCGCCAGTGGCTTCCACGCCAGGCCCCCATCAATCGACTTGAAAATTTGATTGCTGTTGGACGCCAGCAATGTCCGATCGTCGTTCCGCAACCCGACAATAGAGTGTAAGTGGACCCCGACCAAGCCCTGCTGGTGGAGTTGCGACCAGCTCTCGCCTCGGTCGCTACTGACGAAAATTCCTGGTGACTCACCGTCAGTTGGCTCAATCGCAACCAGCCTGCTTCCTGATTGAGTGATCGATGAAATATTCCTGTCCACGTATCCGTGATTCGTCAGGTCAATCCGCTGCCCTCCGTCCGTGCTCTTTCCGACCCCGTCGTATTTGAGCGCAAGATACATCTCATTCGGGTTTGCGGGATCCATTGACATTGCGTTCACCTGAGTGTCAGTCATTGTTTTCCAACTAACGCCATGATTCAATGACTTGAACAATCCAGTGGTGGTGCCCGCGTAGATGATGCTCGGGTTGAGGGGATCTTCACGGATCACGTGCGTGCGGCGTGAGGTATTTGGGATTCCCAGCAGCTTGTGCCATTCATCACCGCGATCGGAGCTCGAGTAGATTCCGCTGCAGGCGCTCGCGAGGACCGTGCTCGGATCATTCGGATCGACATAAATAGAGAACACATCGGAATCGTCAATCATGCCGGTGTGAATGGATTGCCACGTCTTGCCGCCGTCGGTCGTTTTCCATGGTAGATGCGAGGTGCCGGCGTAAATGATATTTGGATCCTTGGTATCGAATGCGATCGCGGTGATGCCCTGCATCTCCTCGTTCTGCGTGTCCGAAGCTCGTCGCCATGATTTGCCGGAATCGTCCGATACCCAAACGCCATCCAGCGTACCCGCTGCAAAGCGGGATGGTTGGGAGGGAGCAGCGGCTAACGACCGGACCGCGGACTTGATGGCTTTGGACCGATGCCAGGTTTGGCCGGCATCAAAACTCTCAAACAGACCGCCCTCGCCAGCGGCAATCACGCCCACCAGGTAATGATTGGCATCGGCCGGATCGAACAGCACGGAACTTATTTCGCTCAAGCTGAACTTGGGGAAGTTCAGAAGCGCCCAGTTGCCACCCGAATCCTGGCTCCGGAAGAGCAGCGAGCTCATCCCGCCGGCCAGCAAAACGTTGGGGTGTTGATGATCCAGAGCGATGGTGGTAACGGTTCCACCGAAAGGACCGGCGATCGTCCAGTCGCTAGCCGGGACGGAGTCTGCCCGCAGGAATAGGCCTGAAACCACGGCAAGGCTGGCCACAGCCGGCACAGCAACGCCTGCAATCATTTTGAGTCGCATCTGTTTTATAACAAATTATATTGTGAACCGAAAATTTGTGAAGCAGGGGAGCAATATACTCCCGCGAGAAATGGGCTAAGGCTTCGTTGTTTACTGAAAACACAGCACTTGTTATACTTAAGTCAATTCCTATGCCAGCCGGCCTTCTGCCTGATACCACTATTCCTCCCGATGTCTTATCCGGTGGGACCAGAGCTAAGAAAATTATCCTTCTGAAGCCGCGAGGGTTCTGTGCCGGCGTGGTTCGTGCCATCGACGTAGTCAAAATAGCGTTAGACCTCTATGGAGGCCCGATTTACGTGCGCAAGGAAATCGTGCATAACCGACACGTCGTCGACGAGTTACGCCGGGCCGGAGCCATTTTTGTCGAGGAATTAAGTGAAGTCCCGGAGGGGGCTCGGGTTATTTTCAGCGCACACGGGGTTTCACCAGCCGTGCGGACCGAAGCCAAGGAGCGGCGCCTGCAAGTGATCGACGCCACCTGTCCCCTGGTCACCAAGGTCCATTTGGAAGCAGTGCGCTTCGCCAAACAGGGCTACACGATCGTTCTCATCGGCCACCGCGATCACGATGAAGTGATTGGGACACTGGGAGAGGCGCCTGACAGCACGATCCTCGTTTCCGATGTGAACGACGTCGATCGCCTCGACATCAAAGATCCGGAACGTGTCGTATATCTGACCCAGACGACGCTATCGCTGGATGAGACGAAGGACATTGTCAAGCGCCTGCTGGAAAGATTCCCCAAGATCATTGGTCCCAAGACTCAGGACATTTGTTACGCAACCGAAAACAGGCAGTTAGCCGTCAAAGCTGTGGCCCCGATGTGCCAGGCACTGCTCGTTGTGGGATCTCAGAACAGCTCAAACTCGAGGCGTTTGGTCGAGGTTTGCGAGAAGGCCGGAGTCCCGGCGTACTTGCTGGATGACAGCAGCGAAGTAGAAGCGCACATGCTTCGCAATGTCGATACCGTTGCGGTTACGGCGGGCGCCTCGGCACCTGAGCATCTTGTCCTGGAATTGATCGATCATCTCCGCACGAAGGGCTACAACGAGCTCGAAGAGGCGGAGATCAAGGAGGAGGACGTTCGATTCACGCTACCTTCCGACCTCGAAAGCTTTACTCCTCGCCTGCACACAGTGCGTACGTAATCCTGTCCGTTTGAACGCGATGAAGTCGAGCCTGCAAGTTTCAGATTCTCTCGCCGCTACTGAGGCGATGCGCAAGGCTTCGGCCGCGCTACTTCGTAAGCAATCTTCCCAAGGGTTCTGGTGCGCGGACCTATGCGCCGACAGCACGCTGGAATCCGATTACATCATGGGCGAGTTGTGGCTTCATCCGCCGGTCAATGGCGTTTGGAACCCTCCTACTCGCGACAAGATCTCGAAGGCGGTGCAAGCGATTCTCGCAAGGCAGCTCGAGGACGGCGGTTTCAACATCTATCTACACGGTCCCGGCGAGGTGAATGCTTCCATCAAGGCGTATTTCGCCCTGAAAGTCGCAGGTATTCCGGCAGAAGATCCGCGGATGCAGCGCTTGGGAGCGCGGATTCTGGAACTGGGTGGCCTGCAAGGCGCGAACAGCTATGTGCGCACGAACCTAAGCCTTTTCGGGCTATTCCCGCGCGACGCTTGCCCGTCCATCCCGCCTGAAATAATCCTTCTGCCCTTCCATTTCGTCTACCAGATGTCCTCGTGGACACGCGCGATCGTCATCTCTTTATCGATCGTGCATGCGGCTGATCCGCGGCGGCCTGTTCCAGCAGGCTTCACACTCGATGAGCTCTTCCTTCCCGGGGCCCCCATGCTTCCCGAGCGGGATGTCCGCAGCCTTAGCTGGCGCAATGCCTTCTTGCGGCTGGACCGATTCTTAAAAGCGTATGAAAAGCACGGGCCAAAATTTATTCGCAAGTACGCCATCCGAAAGTGCGCGGATTGGATGATTGCGCATTTTAGAGCCTCGGATGGGCTCGGCGCGATTTACCCGTCCATGCAGTACGCCATTATGGCACTGGATGTGCTCGGGTACAAAGCGGATCATCCACTTCGAATCGAAGCCGAAGCGCAATTCAATCACTTGATGATGGACCGCGAGCGCTGCTTTTTCATGCAGCCGTGCTTTTCGCCAATCTGGGACACCGCGATCGCGGCCTTCGCGCTAGCTGAAAACGAAAATCCTCCCGAGGATGCGCTTCGCCGGACGGCAGACTGGATGCTTTCAAAGGAAGTGCGCTCGAAGGGCGATTGGTCGGTGAAGCGTCCCAACACCGAGCCGTCGGGCTGGGCGTTCGAATTTAACAACGACTTTTATCCCGACGTGGATGACACCGCGATGGTGCTGCTGGCGCTCGAGAAATCGCGAGCATCCGATGCGGCGAAGCAGAAGGCCTGCGAAAAGCGCGCCATCGACTGGCTTCTCGCCATGCAAGGAAAAGACGGGGGCTGGGCCGCTTTTGACGTGGACAACAACTGGAAGGTATTGAGCCATGTGCCATTCGCCGATCACAACGCGATGCTCGATCCATCCTGCCCTGACATTACGGGACGCGTTCTGGAGGCGCTAGTTCGCCGCGGAGTGCCCACCACGCATCCTGCAGTGCGCCGGGGAGTGCAGTACCTCCTGCGAGTTCAGGAGGCCGACGGGAGTTGGTATGGGCGCTGGGGCGTCAATTACATTTACGGCACTTTCCTGGCACTCCGCGGGCTCCGAGCTGCAGGAATGAGCGAAAACGAGCCCAGCATTCAGCAGGCTCTTGAATTTATTCGCGCGTATCAGAACCGCGATGGTGGTTGGGGTGAAAGTTGCGCGAGCTACGACGAGAATCGTTTCATCCCCAATCCGAGTACGCCTTCGCAAACGGCTTGGGCGATTCTTGCACTGTTAGCTGGGGGCGACACGCGAAGCGAGAGCCTTTATAACGGCATCGATTATCTGATTAGCACCCAGCGCCCGGACGGCTCCTGGAACGAGGATTACTGCACCGGCACCGGTTTCCCGCGGGTCTTTTATCTCGCCTACACGGATTACCGCAATACCTTCCCGTTACTCGCGCTGGCTGAGTTCAGAAAGGCTGTAGGCGGGTCAAAAGAAGAAGCCGCGGCAGCATTCGCCTGATCCTTACCAACATTGCCCACCACTTTGGTAACCGGAGCCAGCGGGTTTCTGGGCTGGCATGTCGCTCGTTTGCTCAGCACACGCGGCTACCGCGTACGCGCGCTATGCCGGCCCACAAGCCGGATTCGCGAACTCGAGGTAGAACCGGTCACAGGCGACCTGCGCGAGCCTGATTCTCTCGCCAAAGCCGTTTCAGGCTGCGACCTAGTGTTCCACGTGGCAGCCGATTACCGCCTTTGGTCGAAAAACCCGCAGGATCTCTATCAGTCAAACGTCGAGGGAACGCAGAATCTGATGCAAGCCGCCGAAGACGCGGGCGTTGAGCGGATCGTGTACACCAGTACAGTGGGCTGCATCGGAATGCCGCGCAATCGGGAGGGCGATGAGAACACACCCATCTCCATCGAAGACTTGGCCGGCCACTACAAGCGCTCCAAGTGGCTGGCGGAACAAGTTGCACTTGAAAAAGCGCGCGCCGGACTGCCGGTGGTGATCGTGAATCCGACTGCGCCGGTAGGCGATCACGATTGGAAACCGACTCCGACCGGCAAGATCATCGTGGATTTTCTGCGCGGCAAATTGCCGGCGTTTGTCGATACAGGCCTGAACATAGTGGATGTTCGCGACATTGCACACGGTCATCTGCTGGCCGCGGAGAAAGGCCGCATTGGGGAGCGATATATTCTCGGCTGCGAAAATCTCACACTCGAACAGATCCTCTCGCGCCTCGCCGCTATGAGCGGAAGGCCCGCGCCAAAGTTGAAACTCCCGTACGCTGTCGCTTATGCCGCCGGCGTGGTCACAACATCGTGGGCGAACCTGACCGGTCATTCCCCTGTTGCGCCGCTCGAAGGCGTCAAAATGGCTCGCAAGAAGATGTTCGTCAGCCACGCGAAGTCTTCTCGCGAACTGGGCTTTTCACCGGGACCGGTAACCGGTGCTCTAACTCGCGCAATCGAATGGTTTCGCGCAAATGGGTATTGTTAAGGGGCACGAATGGCTATCCTGTACGTTGCCTCTGAAGCTGCGGAGCTAAAAACTCTCGCCAATGCGTTGACGGCGCTTCGAAAATTGAAATGGCCCATCGATTATGCCTATGAAGGGATTTGGGAGAGCCGTCGCTTGCTGCTGGCGGCCAATGGGGCGGGTCCGAAGCTGGCGGCGCACGCGGTGGAAGTGGCCATTCGCGCCATGATGCTCGCCGAGCTCTCTTCTTCAAAGCTGGAAGCAGTGGTCAGCACTGGCTGGTGCGGCGCAGTTGATCCGCACCTTCGAGAGGGTCAGATCGTGGCGGCGAGCCAAGTGATCGATCCTACGACAAACGAGACTTTCGATTGCGCCAAACTCCCGACGGCTGATTCATTCGTCGAAGGCGTTCTTGTTTCACAAGATCGAATCGCGATCGATGCAGCCGAAAAGCAGCGGCTCTCGAGCGGCGGTGCAATCGCGGTCGATATGGAATCGGCAGGTGTCGCAATGCGCACGCGGAAGGCGGGTCTGCCCTTTTACTGCATCAAGGTCGTTTCTGATCGCGCGGACGAATCATTTCCATTCGATCTAAACCAAATGCGAACTCACGAAGGCCGCATAGCTCGTGGGAAAATTGTAATTCAAGCCCTTACGCATCCTAATCAATTGCCATTGCTGTTCCGGTTAAAGCGGCGAACCGAAGAGGCCGCGCGGGCTTTGGGGGAGTTTCTTGTCAGTTGCCGGATCACTTCGGAACCAGGACCTAGCGAGCCTGCATAAATCCACGCCCGGCCCGCAAGCATCTATTCCGACCCACATGCTCGCCGCCGTATACACCGGCTCCGCCCGAGTGGAGATTCAGACAGTTGAGACTCCGGAGATCGGGCCCAGTGAAGTGCTGATCCGGGTAGAGAGCTGCGGTATCTGCCACACCGATCTAAAAAAGATTCAATACGACCTGCTTGCGCCGCCCCGCATTTACGGGCATGAAACGGCCGGCGTGGTTGTGGCGGTAGGCGAGACTGTAGGGAAGTATGTTCCCGGTGACCGCGTAATCGTTTTTCACCACATTCCCTGCCAGGACTGCTTTTATTGCCAGCGCCGGTTGTATGCGCAATGCGCGTCATACAAGAGAGTGGGCGTGACCGCTGGGTTCGAGGCGGCGGGTGGCGGGTTCTCACAATACGTTCGCGTAATGGACTGGATCGTCGAGCGCGGTATGGAGAAAATTCCAGAGGGCGTATCCTTCGATCAGGCGTGCTGGGTGGAACCGGTAAATACCTGCCTGAAGGCTATCGAACAGCTTGCGCTCTTTGAAGGCGATGTTGTCGCAGTGCTCGGGCAGGGGCCAATTGGACTGGTCTTTACGATGCTCGCGAAGCGAACGGGCGCGACGGTCTTCGCAACAGACACAATTGGATTCCGTCGGCAAATCTCCGCACGCTTTGGCGCCTCCGCCCATGATCCTCGAGATGCAGACTTCGAACAGGCAATTCGAGCAGCAACTCAGGGCCGCGCCGCAGATGCCGTGATTGTAGCGACTAATGTTCGTGGATTGGTGGATCAAGCGATTCGCGTCTCTCGGCCAGGAGCAAAGATTTGCTTGTTCGCCCAGACTTCCGCCGCCGAGCGCATCGATATCTCCGGAGCGGATATCTGTGTCGGGGAGCGAATTCTGTTTGGCTCCTATAGCGCGGACACCGACCTGCAAACCGAATCTGCGAGACTCGTTTTTAGCGGCGAGCTGCCGCTTGAAACTTTGATTTCGGACCGCATACCGCTCTCTGAGATCACGCGCGGTATAGAAACGGCTTTACACCCCAGCGAGCGATCGCTCAAGGTAGTGGTTCATCCGCAGGAGCCTTCCTGATGGTTGCGCAAAATATGCAAGCCGCCGTGCTGTATGGCAGAGAGGACGTGCGGCTCGAGTCCGTCCCGGTGCCTGCCGTAGGATCCGGCGAACTGCTTGTTCGCGTTCGCGCGGCGCTGACGTGCGGAACAGACATTAAAGTTTTCCGTCGCGGCTATCACGCCAAAATGATCACACCGCCTGCGCTATTCGGTCACGAGATGGCCGGCGACATCGCAGCGATCGGGGAGGGAGTCAGCGGATTTGAGGTGGGGCAACGAGTAGTCGCGGCGAACTCCGCGCCTTGCGGCGTTTGCTTCTTCTGCCGCCGCCGCCAGCCGAATCTCTGTGAGGATCTTCTGTTCAATAACGGAGCTTATGCCGAGTACATACGGCTTCCGAGGCGCATCGTACAGAAGAACACGTATGTTATTCCGGATCACCTGGACTATCGTGATGCCGCTCTTATCGAGCCACTCGCGTGTGCGGTCCGGGGTCTTGATGAGAGCCAAACCAAGCCGGGAGACACGGTTGCCGTTCTCGGCCTGGGACCGATCGGACTGATGTTTGCACTCCTGGCGCGCTGGGCGTACGGCGCGCGTGTGATAGCAATCGCGCGCCGAGTGGATCAGATTGATCAGGCCATGCTTCTGGGCGCGCAAGAATCCATTCTTGCTAACAGAGAGTCGCCGCTCAATGATCAGCCGGCTTTAATTGCGGCACTGAAATCAGCTACGGGAGGCCGCGGCGCCGATGTCGTTATCGAAGCAGTCGGCCAACCGGAAGCTTGGGAACTCGCGACGCGCCTCGTGCGCAAGGGCGGTGTGATTAATTTTTTTGGCGGCTGTCCGGCTGGAACCAAGGTTTCCCTCGAGACTTCTTTGCTTCACTATTCGGAGATCACCTGTAAAGCCAGTTTCCACCACACGCCCGCTCATATCCGCCGATCACTCGATTTTCTGGCGGATGGAACTGTGACGGCAAAGCATCTGGTCAATCACGAAGAGCGGCTCAGCGCCCTACCTCAGGTACTATTCGATCTGGCGCATCGCCGGAACGGACAGATCAAGGCCGCGATTATTCCCTAGGTTTGGAAAGTGCCCGTAGCTCGTTTACAACCGAAAGAATACATTCGCAACGGACCGCCGGAGACCACGCGATATTCGCGGAAAGAAGCTCTGGAGTATACGCGCTGGCTGGCGACACATCATTACGAAAATTTTCATGTTGTGAGTGCGTTGCTGCCCAAAAAGCTGCATCAGCACTTTTACAACGTCTACTCATTCTGCCGGTGGGCGGACGATTTGGGCGACGAAATTGGGAACACTCAGGAGAGCTTGCGTCTGCTGGCTTGGTGGCGTACTGAACTTCAAGCTATGTACCGGGGCGAGACATCCCATCCCGTATTTGTGGCTCTTGAAGAAACCGTCCGGGGCTACGGTATCCCCGCGGAACCTTTCGATCGGCTGATCTGTGCCTTCGAACAAGACCAGACGGTCACGCGCTATCGCAATTTCGAGGAACTGTACGGATATTGCCTGAATTCCGCGAATCCGGTCGGGCACCTCGTTCTATATCTCTGCGGGTACCGGGACACGGAACGCCAACGCTTCTCCGATTTCACCTGCACCGCTCTCCAGCTCGCGAATTTTTGGCAGGATGTGATCGTCGATCTTGAAAAGGGCCGCATCTATCTGCCTCTCAACTTGTTTGACAAGCACGAATACAGCATCGATGATCTGAACGCCCGCCGTTTTGACGAACGATTTAAGAGAATGATGCGAGAAGCCGTCGATATCGCAAACGATCTCTTTCGGAGAGGACTGCCGTTAATCGAAATGGTGAATCGCCGGTTGGCGCTCGACCTCGAGTTGTTCAGCCGCGGCGGAATGAAGATCCTCGACAAGATCCGGCGACAAAACTACAATGTTCTAGATCGGCGCCCGTATATCTCAAAGGTGGAACGCGCCAGTATTCTTCTTCGATGCCTCCCGCGAGTGCTCCCGTTCTAAACTCTGGTAGCGTTGCGGCTTCCTATCGCTTCTGCCGTGAAGTTGCGAAGCGTCGCGCCAAGAATTTCTACTACTCTTTCTTGCTGCTCGAAAAGCCACAGCGGGATGCGATGTGCGCTATCTATGCCTACATGCGGCATTGCGATGATCTGAGCGATGAACCCGCTACGAACGACAAATCGGAACTTCGCGAAAGCATCGCGCGGTGGCGGATGAAGCTCAATCGTGTCCTGGATGGCGAAATGGCAGAGGATCCAATCTGGCCCGCGTTCCATGACACGGTCGAACGCTACAAGATCCCGCATCGCTATTTTCATGAAATGATTGACGGCATTCTTTCCGACATCGAACCGCAGCAGGTGCGAACGTTCTCAGATCTGTATCGCTACTGCTATCGGGTAGCTTCGGTGGTCGGCCTTACGGTCATTCATATTTTTGGATTTCGCTCGACCAGCGCCCTACTGCTTGCGGAAAAGTGCGGAGTCGCGTTCCAATTAACGAATATCGTTCGTGATATCCGGGAAGATGCCCTGATGGGCCGCGTCTATGTTCCGCGTGAGGACCTGGACCGGTTCGGAGTCACTCTTGACCAGCTTCGTTCCGGCTCGGAGGACAAAGCCTTTCGCGAGTTGATGAAATTCGAGGCCACCCGCGCACGCTCTTACTACGATGAATCCGCGCCGCTGCTGGAATTAATCGAGCCGAAAAGCCGCCGCTCGCTTTGGGTTTTGCGGCAAATCTATCTTCGACTCCTATCACGAATTGAGAAAGCGGACTACTCTGTTCTCTCGCGCCGCGTCAATGTTCCTAAGCGGACGAAGATCGCACTTCTTGGTTGGGCGTTTTTGCGGTAAAAAGAGAGTGATGCACGCGTCGGTTCGATAGAGAGCACAACTGACACGTCCCGAGGGCTCTTCGGAGGCAAGTTCTGAAAAACTGGCCGGGCATCGAGTGCAGGCTCTCCGCGAAGCCCGTCTGTGGACAGCCTCGGCACCAATTTGCGGAAACTAGGGCGGTTGGTGACAGCAAGTCCAATAACGGCTTCGGCGCAGCCAATTTCCACATCACGCGCCTCCCAACCGGAACCGGAATAATGCGCTGTTTGATTCGGCTTTTGGACATTTCACCCGACGGATGCGGTTCAGCTCACAGCATCCTGAAATACTCATATAGGGCAACTCGAAAGGCTACATCAAAATCTAGGGGATGAACAGGTTCACTCTGCGATTGTAGAGCCAACCTATGGCTTGATGCCGAATGGGCCGCGTATCATTGCTGAATGCGAGCTTGGACGAAGTTGCAGTTGAACGGTCTGCAGCGTACGTTCAACCCAGCAAAGATCCTCATCAGAAAGCGCAGTATAGTGCTGCTCGGTACGGATTATCCTTTCTCTGTCTTGAGCGCTCAACAGAGCGAGAGCTTCCGCGACGGCACGCTCATATTGCTGCTGCGTGGGGAGTCGCGCGGGAGCGTTCGTGAAGCTAGCTTCGACAGCTTTCACGAGAATTGAAGCAAATTGTCTTTCCCCCGTTGAATCCAGATGAGTTTCAATGAGCTTAAGAAGATCGAGCGATCCATTCGGTTTCAAATTCTCCAGACCTGCAACGCGTTCTCCCGAAGTTGATGCAGCCGATGAGATGCTGCGAATTAAGGTGGCGCACGTCTGGGTATCAACGGTATTTAGAACGTCTGAAATAATCCGCGCCCGTTCATAAAGTAGCTCGTCATCAAGACTCGGCAGGCCCTGCGCGATGCGTGATGACATCTCACCCAGTTCTTCGTCAGAGAGGGATTCAAACCAGGCGCGAACGCGAGTGTTTTTGGCGATTTCGGCGCTGAACGATTGGAGGAACGGGTCCGACGATTCGGCTAACTGTTGGACTCGCGTCGTTGAAAGAATATGTAGCCCGCGGAAGTCCTTGTACAGTTCCAGGATGGTCTGGGATTTGCTAACGAGCATGAGCCCCGCTATGAAAGCGGAAATTAGCGCAACGGCTGTCAGGCAGCAGCGCAAAAGCGACGGGCCTTTGGGATCGATAGGATAAAAAGATTGCATGGCTTTATCGAACGATGCCCCCAGTTTTTCGTTTGCAGGAAGGGCGACCATGATGCCGCGCCAACTGGAGTCGAAATAAACGACAGCTTTGACGTCCAGCTCCCGATTGGTTGCTCCCTTCGCGGGTTTTTCGTTGTGGTCCGGGGGCCAGTTCGGCAGGCCGAAAGGAAACAGATGCTTGACCTCTTTAGCGAAGCGTTCATATCCTGTTTGGTCGAAAGGGATTAAGAGGATGAGCTGTTCGGGACGAGTCTGACTTACCGCGGTTTCAATCTCCCAGAGAAGCCCTCCGCTTGTACCCGCCCGGATGACCGTGAAAATCGCGCGCTTCATAAGCGTCGAAACTTCACCCTTCCACTCATGATCCGAGAACTGCAGACGAGTGGCATCGAGCTTAGGCAAGACCTCGGCGGGCTGTCCGACCGCCAAAACAGGCCCCACGGCGTTCAGCACACGAACTACTTGCTCCTCCTTAGTGGTTGGTGTCCAAATCCCGAAAGTTCCTGCCAATATGGATGTCGGCTCTGCGGTGACCGGGTCATCTCGAAAGGAGCGCAGATATAGAACCGGCGGGCGCGGGTCGTGACCAAGAGTTTCGCGGATTGAGGACAGAATCATCCTCCGTCCACGGTTGTATATCGAGGCGCCAGAAAGAGCCAGCAAGTAGCCGAAACCTGCGAGGGATCCTCCGGCCAACCCAATCTTGATACCGTTGTCAATGACAGAGCGCCAACCACCGCCTGGCGGCCTTAGGTCAATGAGTCCGAAAGATATTCCAAAAGCGCCGATAAGGCCGAGTGATGAGCCCCAGACGAGCAGGCAAAAGCCAGTGATTTTCAGAATCAGCGCCCGAAGCTCGTGCAATCTGGCTAGACTCAGGCGGGGACGGGTTGTTGTTTGCTCGATCGCCATACTTGCTCCAAGTGCGACGTTTTTGGGAGTTGTCGGCTATAGCGAACCTGCGCTGCAATTTGGGCACCAATCGCGAGCTCTGTCAGATAATCTGGCCGGATATGATTTGCCGATGTCTGGGTGGTGAAATTGGCAGTTAACGTAAGACGAAAGGATACTGGACCCGATCGAGCGGGCACCGATTGCGCGAGTATCACGAATATAAGTAGCTCGATGTATTCGGGGCGGTGCGGAAGTTAATCGCGGCGTTAACGACGTTGAGAGAAGGAGACCGCCTGACAATCAGGAAAACTCACGATGACGATACCAGGTGCAAGCGCAGAGTCCACAGCAACCCCTTCGGAGATTGCGAGCGCGTTACGTAGTCCGCGTGGTCGAAGGAGTTCGCGATTGGTCGTTATCCACAAGGTTCGGCCTGTGGAACGGTTGAACACTGAGATCCGGTTGCGCTACGCATCGCCTGAAGACTACCAGTCGGTTCCGCGGCTCGGCGTGGAGCGACCTGCCAGTCTGCGAGAAAAAACTTAATAGCCCTAACCCACGCTGACACCCGCTGCCGGCTGCTCCGCCCGATAGGTCGCAATCCATTCCGTGTCTGGGCCTTCGATCCGAATTTCATCGTTCCCCGCTGGAACCATCCAGCACTGCCCGGCCTTGAATTCCGCACCGCGAATCACACCCGTGCCTTTAGAGCAGGTCAGCAGCATGTAACAGGGTTGCCCGGCAGCAATAACGATACTGTTCTGAGGCCGCAATCGCTCCATCCGAAAGTACGGGCAAGAAACCAGCTCCTCGCGCCCTGGAGATAAGAACCGCGTTCTAGCCGGACTTTGGTGCGGGCCGAGTTGCGACACCTCGACCCCGTGTTCCAGGTGCAGTTCGCGGGGCCGCCCGTAATCGTATAAACGGTACGTTATGTCTGAGTTCTCCTGAACTTCAAAAATGGTCAATCCGGCGCCGATCGCGTGGACTGTTCCGGACGGCACGAATATCACGTTTCCCGCCTCCACCTTGCGCCAGTCGAGCAGGCGTTCAATTTCACCCGACTTGGCAGCGCTTTCTACCCGCTGCCGACTCAACGGTTCGCGAAATCCCACTGCGAGCTCTGCTGCCGGTTCCGCATCGAGCACATACCAGGCCTCGGTCTTACCTAGGCTTTGATGATGCCGCTCAGCGTAGTCGTCGTCCGGGTGTACCTGTACGGACAGTCTTTGAGTCGTGAATAGAAACTTTGTCAGCAAGGGGCAGATTCCAGGATGCTGCGGATCGCCCCCGGTCCCCAGAACCTCTGGGTGAGCGGTAATCAATTGCCCCAGCGTTCCACCTAACGATGTCTGGTTTTCTTCAAAAGTGAACCAAACTTCGCCGATACGCAGATTACGAGGAGCCTTGTCGAAGTGCATTGCGAGCTTTTCGCGTCCCCAAACGCGCTCGCGAAAGAGCGGGAGCAGTTGGGTGGGCTCAGTAACAGGTGGCATAAGCTCCTCGCGAGAATTTGAGGGAGTTCTTCGCACTAGAATTCGACGCACTCAATTCCGGCAATCCGCGCTCTAGAATCCACATGATCTACGCTCTGGTAATCCTCTCCCTAGTGGCGCTACCGGCAGCAGCTCTACTTAGTTTGAGCGATTCGCAGAAAGGACTCAGGCGCCTATTCCAAAGCTTGCATAACGAGCGCGGAACAGCCAAAGAGGAGTTCCGCCGGGTACCCGATGATCCGTTGACGATGCCCTGCTCCGATCCTTTCCCGGAATTGAGCTTCACTCGCTCTCTTCTCGCCCTAAGTAAAGTTCGTTTACTAGCTCCCGGTGGTTCTCCAGAACCCGCGCCCGTCGAACCTTCATCGTCGGCGTCAGTTCCCCATGCTCAATTGAGAAATCACGATCGAGCACTTTGAACCTCCGGATCCGTTCAAAATCAGCCAGCTGACGATTTACCCGGCCAACAGCTTCCTTAACGGCTTTCTGGACCGGCTCCGCGATGGCGACTTGAGCCGGTAGCATTCGTTCCGTTCCTTCCATGTTCTTCATGTGTTGCACATGGGCCATATTCAACGTCAATAAGGCAGTCACGTACGGCTTCTTATCGCCGATCAGCAGAAGTTGGTTTACCAACGGCTCCATTTTGAATAGATTCTCGATGCGGGCTGGATAGATTTTCTTGCCGTTGGAAGAGACGATCATTTCTTTCTTTCGTCCGGTAATGTACCAGTAGTCGTCGCTGTCCTTTTCGGCGATATCACCTGTTGCGAACCATCCATCTTCGGTGATAACGGATCGGGTCGCGGCCTCGTGCCTGTAATAGCCCTTGAATAGGCACGGTGTAATTACCTGTAACTCGCCATCTTCGGCCAGGCGCATCTGAACGCCCGGAAGCGCTTTGCCGATGCTCCCAGGCTTCGGCCGGTCCAGAGGATTGAAAGAAAGGACGCCGGCCTCCGTCAGCCCATAGCCTTCGATCAGCGGCATCCCAATCGCCGCATAAAACTCGCCCAGGTCCTTTCCCAACGGTGCCGCCCCAGATGCCGCGATTCGTATTCTTCCGCCTAGCCGTTCGCGGATTTTATAGAAGACGAGCTTGTCGGCAATCTTCAGCAGCCTCAGAAGCCAGCCGGGAATGGGCTCGCCCCTCTGCCGCAATCGTGCCGCTTCCAAGCCCATTCCGAGGGCACCATAAAAAATTCTTCGCGCATAGCCTGGCCGCTTCTTAATTTCATTCTGGATCGTCGCGTACATCCGCTCCCAGACCCGAGGCGGAGCCAGAAAGATGGTCGGGCGGACGGACTTGAGCTCGGCGGGCAGGCGCGCCAGGCTTTCTGAAAACCACACCGGTGTACCCATGCGCATGGGGATCAGTTCGAGAACGATCCGCTGCGCGATGTGCGCCGAAGGCAGAAACACGAGCATCGAATCCTCGGGTCCGATCGGTAACGCGATCGGGCTCATGTCCATGTTCGCCAGTGCTGCAGCATGGCTGGTGAGGCCCATTTTGGGCTCGCCGGTGGCGCCGGAGGTCAGATAGAGAATCGCGGGATCATCCGGCGAAAGCTCGCCTTGAATGCGCGCGAACTCCGTGGGTTGGCGCTCGAACATTTCTCGTCCCCGTACCTGTAGCGATTCGAGAGTCAGTAGACCCTCCAGTTCGCCCGTCATGAGAACGACATGAGAGGGTAAATTTCTTCCCCGCGCCTCCACCGCTTTTTTAAGCTCGGAGTACATCTTTTGGTCCTCGACGAACAGAAAGCGCGGCGCGGCGTTCTCAAGATTCTTCGCCAGGTCTGCCATAGGAAGCGACGTGTACAAGGCCCCGGAGACCGCGCCGGCGCCCATGATTCCTATGTCGACGAGGTAGAATTCAGCCCGGGTTTCGGACAGCGTGCAAACGATATCGCCCTTCACCGCTCCGAGCACGCGCAGACCCATAGCGATCTGGCGCGACGACTCCAGCCATTCCTTCCATGTGTAGGTGCGATATCCCCGGCCGGCCTTGGTTCCGATCGGCTGGTAGAGAGCAATGGCTTCGCCGTATTGGTGCGCAGTTTGTTCCAGAACCGTGAAGACGTTTCGGCCAGACACTGCCCGAATTTTAACAGCCGAAAGCAACCCCTTGAAGCAGCCGGGCACCACTCTTATTCCGTACGCAGCGCCTCCGCCGGATCGATACGCGCGGCACGAACAGCCGGCACGAGGCTCGAGAGAAAGGCGATTACGAGCAATGCTCCGCTGGCAACGTACAAAGAGCTAGCGTCGGTAGCGGGAACGCCGAACAATAAACCGCGTAGCAGGCGCGCCCCCACAAGCGCGAGCAAGCCGCCGGTAACTGCGCCGGCAACCACAACGGACAGATTCTCAGTGAGGAAAAGCTTCAAGATATCGGACGAATTCGCGCCCAGGCTGACGCGGATACCCACTTCCTTGACGCGCTTTGCTATCGAATACGAGATCAATCCATAGAGCCCGATCGCGGAGAGCGCTAGCCCCAGCAACGCAAACAAGGTAGAAAGAATGGCCAGCACCCTATCTCGCGCGATACCGGCGTCTCGCTGCAAAGCTACTGTCTTGAATTCCTGGAGAGGCATCTCGGGCGCCAGGTTGTGAATGATTCTTGCCAGCTCCCGTTCAAAGATTTCCGGATTACGCCGCACGCGAACAGTAAGCACCTGCCACGAGCTTTCCGTTTGAAGCATCGGCCGATACACCATACTCTTGGGGCTGTCGCGCAGATTGAAATACGGCATGTCTTTGACCACGCCAACGATCGTAGCCAGATCCGTCTGGCCCGACACGGCTCCTTTGAATTGCTTTTCCAGCGCCTTCTCATGCGGGAAGTAAGTAGCCGCAAACCGTTCGTTGACGATGGCGACCGGCGCTGAGCCTTGGCGATCTGTGGCGTTGAAATCGCGGCCCACGATCAGAGGAATACCGACCGTGCGGAAATAATTCGAAGAAACTTCGGAAAACAACGTCTGTAGAGCCGTCGATGAAAGTTCGGATTTACCGGGGATTGACACGCTGGAGCTGAACATGGCTCCCGAAAGAAGACCCGGAACTCCGTACGCGACAGAAACAACATCCGACATCTGGCTAACACGGGACTGGAGATCGTTCAGTAACGAGACCGGCGCATATCGCTTGCCGGCTTCGGAGGCCAGCGTGAGATCAGCCATCACGATATGATCTGGATCGGCTCCGATGTTGATGGTTCTGAGATTGCGCAGCGAATGCTCGAACAGACCCGCCGCAACCAGCAGAACCATAGTCAGCACCAGCTGAACGAACAGCAGGGATTTGCGTAGGCGCGATCTGCGCGGCTGTGTTACGGAACCCTGGCTGGCGCCCTTCAGAGAAGTCTGCGGGTGCACACTAGATGCCAGCCAGGCCGGAACGAGTCCAAAGAGCAACACCGCGGCGGTCGCGAGCAGCGCGGTGAAGGCCAATACGTGCAGATCTGGCGCGACGTCGAGGCGGCCGTAGGTTTTGCCTTTGTTGAATTCAAGAACAAGTAAATTTACAACACCGGCTGCCAGGCCATAACCAAGCGCCGCTCCGCCCAGCGCAAGCCAGCCGCTTTCAATCAGCAACTGCCGGATAACCCGCCAGCGGCTCGCGCCCAAAGACAACCGCATCGCGATCTCTCGTTCGCGCTCCTGACCGCGAGCAAGTAAAAGATTCGCCAGGTTCAGCAAAGCGATGATCAGCACGAGAGCCACGGCGGACATGAGAACTACAAGCGGCCGCGACATGCTGCTGAAATCGTCGAAGCCGCGTGGAGCCGGTTTCACTCGATAATCGGCATTGCGATCGTAGGGACCATCGCCAGGCAACGTTTCTACCATCCGTTTGGCGAAGGCATTGAGGCGGTCGGAAGCTTCGCCCACGCTGATTCCCGGTTTCAAATGCGCCAGAATGCTCAGCCACAACATGCGTGCATCGTCGCGCTGCAAACGGCCAACATAACCAACCATCGCCATCGGGATCTCTATATCTGGGGGATTCTGCAGGCTCAGTCCCGTAAAGTCGGGTTGGGTTACGCCGACAACTCGTAACGGTTTGTCGTTGATGCGAACTGTGCTACCGATGACCTGTGAATCCGCACCGAGTCTCTTCCAGAGCTGAAAACTGATCGTGCAGACCGGATGTGCGCCCACCGCGCCATCGTCCTCGCTCGAAAGAAGTCTGCCCAGAAAAGGAGCGGCATGCGCAAACTGGAAGTACGTTCCACTCACATAGATGCCGTTGATGGTTGTCTCTCCGCTTGGGACCTGAAGCTGAAACGCATTCATCCCCCATTGCGCGGTAACCGCATCGAAAATTCCGTTCTGTGCTTTGATCTCGCTGTAGAACGGATAACTGAAGAAATTCTGGTAATTCTGCAGTGGCTTATTAAAGACCTGCACCTCAACGATTCGCTCCGGATGCGGCACCGGCAGCGTTTCGAGCACGAGCGCGTGGAGCAGGGTAAAAATCGCCGCGTTCACCCCGATTCCAAGCGCTAGCGAAAGAAGCGCGACGAGGGTGAAACCCGGCGTCCGCCGAAGACTGCGAAACGCGAAATAAAGATCCCGCAGAAGCTGTTCGAGATCGTGAAAGCCGCGCCGCTCGCGATACTGTTCCTTGATCTGCTCCGGGCCGCCGAACTCACGCCGAGCAGCCAGTCTGGCCTCCCAATCCGGCATGCCTTGGCCCTTGAATTTCTCTTCAAGCATCGCCAGATGCGCCTCGATTTCAAGATCAAGTTGCCGGTCCGCAGAACGGCCGTAGAGCGTGTTCTTTGCCTTCCATGCGATTCGGTGCCACCACATACACGGGGCTAGGCCGGATTGCCCAAGATCTTTGATACGAAACCTGAGAACTGCCGCCAGCGTTCCGTTTCGGCGCTAAGCATCTTACGTCCCGCGCGGGTAATTGAGTAGTATTTCGCCTGTCTATTGTTTTCGGACGTGCCCCATTCGCTTTCAATTGAACCCTGCTGCTGGAGCCGAAGCAAGGCCGGATATACTGTGCCCTGATTCAAATGGAGTAAGTCTTCCGAGACCTGCTGAATCCGCTGCGCCAGCCCATAGCCGTGTTGCGGACCCATCGAGGCGAGAGTTTGCAGAACGATCAGATCGAGAGTGCCCTGCAGGAGTTGGGTCCGTGAAGGTTCTTCTTTAGACATTCAACAGGAGTATGCGAGTTCGCTGGGATTGCCGTCAAGGGCCAAGCTATGCGCCGATGCGACAATTTTGGTTTGCCGTCATCCGAATACCACATTCCAGGCACAGGCCCTGAGGCTTTCAACCTGCGCCGTCCCGTCGCCTATCGGGAAGAGGCGTTTCTGGAGAGTCCCGAATCGCGTCCGCTCCGCATTCTCTCCGAATACCTCTGGCCACTCTCGCATTTTCAGGACGAGAAGATTCAGGACACCATCGTTTTCTTTGGGTCCGCGCGGATTGTACCGGACGGTCCCCTCGGCCGGTATTACAGCGAGGCGCGCGAACTCGCCCGGCTGATCACGGAATGGGGGATCTCAGTATCGCAATCCACAGGTCAAGCCGAACCGCGCCGGAGATTTGTGATCTGTTCAGGAGGCGGCCCGGGCATCATGGAGGCTGCGAATCACGGCGCCATCGATGCCGGAGGCAAGTCGATCGGCTTGAATATCGGATTGCCCTTCGAACAACTCCCGAACCCTTACATTACGCCCGAACTATCCTTTGAATTCCATTACTTCTTCATGCGGAAGTTCTGGTTTGCTTACCTGGCAAAGGCACTGGTCGTTTTCCCAGGCGGGTTCGGTACGTTGGACGAGCTCTGCGAGATATTGACTCTGGCGCAGACAGAGAAATTGGAGAGCAAAATCCTGATTTTGCTGTATGGGTCTGAGTATTGGAAAGAAATTCTGAATTTCGACGCCTTGGTCAAATACGAGATGATCGCGCCCTCGGACCTGAACCTGTTCCGTTTCGCGGACACGCCGGAGTCCGCCTTTGGACTTTTGACAGAGGGTCTAACGCGCTATTACCTGGAGCCCGAGCGTGATCTGCGCCATCCGATGGAGGAAGCGCCCGAGATTGCCCGGACGCGAACTCCTTAACGGTTTTTTTCGATCCAGTTCTTACAGGCTGGCGCCGGGTTTCGGCCGATGATGCCATCAAACGAAGGAGGCGGGACTTTGATGACGCCATTGGGATCCGGGTTCGTGCCGGCGGGCTTTTCGAGGAGTGGAATCGAACACGTGGGAGCGTTCCACGGAGTGATAGCCGAAGGCTTTTCGGGTCCAGGTGTTTGAGGGTCCACGAAAAAGGTCGGCGGCCCTCCCTTCTCCAAAGGCGGTGGTGTTGGCTGGTTCAGGAGATCTTTGGCCGAAAGCTGCTTCAGGAAGTCTTTATGCTGAGGCAGATTTGAATCGGGACCCAGCAGGGCACTTTGGTCCGCCGCCATGAAGCAGGCGGGTAAAGCGAAAAGAAACGCCGCTAGCATAGACCTGCACTTCGGGAAAGCGCCAGCATGGACGAAACTCATGAAAACCCTCCCCGTTGAACGGGTATTTAGACGTGCCAGCTCGCATGACGTTAGGGACTATTTTGTTGCCCGGGAACAGGCGGAGCATTTGGGTTCGGTCTAAGATGCAAACATGCGATTCGTCACGTTCGAAAGGGCCGGCCAGCCGCATCCTGGCCTCGTGACAAAGGACAGTGCCGTCGTTGACCTCGGGCCGGCTGGTTTCGCTTCCCTCCTGGAGTTGATCGAAGCCGGCCAAGCGGGCAGATCGAAAGCCGAGCAGTTCGAAGCGAGCGCGCCTTCCTCGGCAAGGCATTCGCTTGCGGCCGTCACGCTTCTTGCGCCGATTCCCAGGCCCCGCAAGTTGATCTGCGTCGGCCTGAACTATCTCGATCACGCCAAGGAAACGGGAGCGGAGATTCCGAAGGTCCCGACTATCTTCAATAAATTCGCGACCACCGTGATCGGCCCCGGCGCGAATATTGTATTGCCTAGGGTATCGAAAGCGCCAGATTTCGAGGCTGAGTTCGCTTTTGTGATCGGACGCGGAGGGCGTCACATCTCAGCTGAAAACTGGCAGGCTCATGTCTTCGGCTATACGATCGTGAATGACATCAGCGCTCGGGACTACCAGCGGGCAACTAGTCAGTGGCTGATGGGCAAAACGTTCGATACGTTCGCTCCTATGGGGCCCTGGATCATCACCGCGGACGAGATTGCGAACCCTCACGAATTGGACATTGAGCTAGATATAGACGGCGAAACTCTACAGGATTCGAATACACGGGAGCTGATCTTCAAAGTGCCGGACCTCATCGCATTCTTGTCGAGCGTCTTCACGCTCGAACCGGGCGACGTCGTTTCGACGGGAACACCCGCAGGTGTCGGATTCGCGCGGAAGCCGCCGCGGTACTTGCGGCCCGGAGAACAGGTCACAGTGAGAATAGCGGGAATCGGAGAGCTCCGAAATCCGGTGATCGCCGAGGCCTGAAGAAAGCGCGCGATGCCCTCATTTCTTCTTAGTCAGCTTGCAGAGCTACTGAATTGCCGCTTGGCAGGGGATCCGAAGGTGAATATCACCGGCGTTGCAACCATCGAGAAGGCCGGTGCAAGCGACATCACCTTCCTGGCAAACCCCAAGTATGCGCCAAAAGCGAAGTTAACCCGCGCTGCTGCACTTATTGCTGCGGAACCCGTGAGTGGAACGTCTGCCGCTACCCTGATTTCGATCAACCCATACCTGGATTTCGCGCGGGCGCTCGCGCTTTTCTATCGACCGCCTAAACCAGCGAGCGGCATTCACGCGACTGCTTCCATTGCGCCCAATGCGTCTATCGGCGCGAATGCTTCGATCGGTGCCTATGCGGTCGTAAGCGACCACACCTCAATCGGCGCGAACGCTGTTCTCTATCCTCATGCCGTCATCTACGAAGGATGCACGATCGGCGATGATTTTACGGCCCACTCCCACGTGTCGGTCCGCGAATACTGCGAAATTGGCAATCGCGTCACGCTGCACAATGGCGTGGTGATCGGCGGCGATGGCTTCGGGTTCGCAAAAGGCAACGACGGCAGGCAGCAGAAGATCGTGCAATCGGGAATCACTGTTCTCGAAGACGACGTCGAGATCCAAACCCTCACTTCAGTGGATCGCGCGACGCTCGGTGAGACTCGGGTGAAGCGCGGTGCAAAAATAGACAGTCTGTGCCAGATTGGCCATGCATGCGTTGTCGGCGAGGACAACATTATCTGTGGGCAGACGGGCCTGGCGGGTAGTACCGTGCTGGAAGAAAACGTCATCATGGCTGGACAGACCGGCTCTTCCGGCCACTTGACCATTCATAAGAACGCGATTGTCTGGGCGCAGTCTGGCGTAGGCCACGACGTGGCCGAAGGCACGATCGTCAGCGGCTCTCCGGCGTTTGATTCACGGGACTGGCTACGCGCGTCCGCCGCTTATCCGCGGCTCCCTGAGATCCTTCGTACCATTCGCGCTCTCGAACGGCGGGTGGCCGAGCTGGAGAAACAACTCAGCGGGTCATCTTCCAGTCAATGAAGCCCAGAGAGCATGTAAATCAAGACGGATCGGTGCACCCGTTGCTTCGAGCGTTCCCGTCGTCGCCTCATGCACGCCCGTTGAGTCTGCCCAGTACGCTTTTCTCCTGCGTGGATCAAAAATCCAGACGTTCTCGACGCCAAACGCCAGAAAATCATCGATGCGCTCCTGCATCGCGCTCATGGCGTCCTCCGGCGACAGGATCTCAATGCACAGCAAGGGAGGACGAGTAAGAATCTGCTCGCCAGGGTTGCCGCGCACAACGCAGAGATCCGGAACGCGAAAACGCGATGCCCGGACTTGGACCCGTTGCTCTGGTACTACTAAGACGCCGAGTTCTTCTTCATACTTGAGCAACGCTTTCAGCAGAAGAGCTTGCAGCCGGCTGTGGTCCCATTCGCCCACATTGCGCTCCAGGAGTTTGCCATCGACATAGTCCCGATCCGGACGATAATTTGTGGCCAGATATTCACGAACAGAAACGAGCGTGGTACTCGCCATCAGAAGTTCCTTCTTCCATTATCGTGGTGGCTTCGGCTCTAGCCACTTTGAAAATGTCATAAATAGAGTTGCGCCTCATAGTAGCAATTACGGGAGCATCAGGGACCATCTTCGGCGTCCGCATGCTCGAAGCATTGAAGAGCCTACAAGTGGAAACGCAACTCGTGATGAGTAAATGGGCACGTTCGACCTTAGCGCACGAGACGAATTACACGCTCGAGGAGGTGGAACATCTTGCCTCGGTTGTTCACAAGCACGATAATCAGGCGGCGCCCATCTCGAGCGGCTCTTTCAGAACCGATGGGATGATAGTCGCGCCATGCAGTATGAAGACGCTCGCTTCCATTCGCGTGGGCTACGGAGAAGGCCTGATTTGCCGCGCGGCGGACGTAACCTTAAAGGAACGCCGCAAACTGGTCCTGCTCACCCGCGAATCGCCATTCAGTGAGATCCACCTGGAGAATATGCTCGTCCTGGCGCGTATGGGAGTGGTGATCTTTCCGCCAATTCCCGCCTTTTACAACCGGCCGAAAACGGTGGATGACGTCGTGAATCATATCGTCGGGCGAGTGCTCGACCAGTTTGGCCTCGAAATGCCCGCCATGAGCCGCTGGGGGGGATTCCAGGGGGGATCCTGACCGATACGAACGGTTAGCTTGACTCTGGTGGTTAGAAATGCCGCGTCGGCCCGAGAGATCAGCAGTTTGGTTGGGCAAATATTTGTCCCTGGCCCTCACGCTTCCCGCTTCGGTAGCGGCGGGCTACATTTTGGGTGCCCTTGCTGACCATTGGTTGCGCTTGCCAATTCTCCGCGCGCTCGGAGTCGTTCTCGGCATGGTCGCCGGACTGATCCAGGTCCTGCGCGAACTATCGAGAGACGAGAAGCGCGGGAGTAGCGAAAAATGACCGAAGACAACACGACAATTTCCGTTCGCCGGATGTACGGGCTGACTTCGGTTTATGGAGTAATCGGGTTTCTCTGCTACCTCGCCCTTCAGGGATTGCGTCCTGCGATCGGCTTCGCCCTCGGCGCGGCCGGTTCCCTTGGCAACTTATGGGTATTTGAACGGCTCAGCGCGGGCCTTGCTCCCGGAAAGGAACGCAAGCCCTGGCAGGCCGGCGCTTATGTCACCCGGTATCTAATACTTTTCGGGGGTGGCTATGTTATAGTCAAATCTTTGGGTGTCAACCCTTTGCCGGTGATCCTCGGCCTTTTGGCCAGCACCGCCGCAGTTCTGACGTCCCTGATTATCGAACTGGTTATAAGTTTGTTCAGAAGTCGAGTTACGCACTGAATGGTTCATGAACTCTGGATCACGCGGATTTTCAACGACTACCTCGCGGGTCCCGCGAATTCCATCCTTAACGCTGTTCACTTTCCAGCGCAAGACCCCAAGCATCCGTGGAGCGACTGGCTGGTCTGCGAAATCGTTGTTGTCGCATTTGTGCTGATCTTTTTCGGCATTCTGCGACGCCGGCTATCTGTTGACCGGCCGGGGAAAGCGCAGCATATCTTCGAAATTGCGTACGACTTCTTCCGTTCCTCTTCCGAAGAGGTCGTGGGTCACGACGGCCCTAAATACCTTGCATTTTTCGGGACCATTTTCTTATTCATACTGTTCCTGAACATCGTCGGCCTCATCCCTGGCTTCGATTCCCCGACGATGTACCCCATGGTCCCTCTGGGATTCGCGGTGACGACGTTCCTTTTTTATCACTACACCGGGGTGCGCGCGCATGGCCCTGGATATATCAAACAGTTCTTTGGACCCATGCTGTTGCTAGCTCCTCTGATGCTGCCGATTGAGATTATCAGCCATTGCGCACGGCCGCTCTCGCTCACTGTCCGTCTTTTCGCGAATATGTTCGCCGGCGAGCAGGTCTATCTTACATTCATCACCCTGACCAAACTTCTTGTCCCGGTGCTCTTCCTTGGCCTGCATTTATTCGTTTCCTTTCTGCAGGCTTATATTTTTATGTTGCTCGCAATGGTTTACGTAGGCGGAGCCGTTTCGCACGAGCATTAGGCTTTATCCGCTTTCAGTGTGAGCGCCCGGCGTCCCAACGCACGGTGACGAACCACCTCCTGAAAGCAAATTCATGGAGAAACAATGACAAACAGACTGATTTTGCTCGCCGGTACGTTGTTGGCACTCGCGAGTCCCGTATTTGCACAGGCGCCAAGCGGTGGCGCAGAACCCTCAAATATGAATCGCATGGCGGCAGCTTACATCGCCATGGGTATTGCATCCGGCCTTTGCGGCATCGGCCAGGGCCGGGCGACTGCTTCGGCCGCTGAAGCGATGGCACGGAATCCCGGCGCGATCGCTGCTATTCGTGTGGCACTTATTCTCGGATTGGTGCTGATTGAATCACTGGCGCTCTATACGCTTGTGATCACGTTTATCGTTCAGAGGTAATTTCCGAACAACACACGGGCCTGCGCGGACGTAAGTACCGGCAGGCCCGTCGCATTTTGGGAGCAAGTCCTGATGAAAATGCAAGGAATCTTTCCCGCTCTGACCAGCTCCTTCGACTACGAAGGCAAACTGTACAAGGCCAAAGTCTTCCACAATATCGAACGGCTGAATCAGATTGCGTTGAGCGGCTATGTCGTGTGTGGTTCGACGGGCGAAACTCCTCTGTTAGCGGTTTCCGAGCGCATTCAGCTCATGGAATGGGTCCGGGAGGCGAGCGCCGAAGGCAAGACCCTGATCGCCGGTGTAGGCGCCGAGAGCGTCCATGAAACCGTGCAGATCGCGAATCGCGCGGCGGAGATCGGCTTTCACGCGGCGCTTGCGCTCACACCGTTCTATTACCGGAACCAGATGCACCGTCCGGAAACGCAGGCTCTCTACTTCCGTGCGGTTGCGGATCGATCGAAAATACCTGTTCTCATCTACAACATCCCGCAAGTCACCGGTTACGACGTGCCTGTCGATACCGTTGCGGAACTCTCTGAACATCCGAACATTGTCGGAATGAAGGACAGCTCCGGGAATCTCGAGCGAATGAACGAGGTTGTGCGCATGGTGAAGCCCGGGTTTCAGGTGCTCTCCGGTTCGGGCATAAGCTTCTGGGAGGCCTTGCAAATCGGCGCTTCGGGAGCCATTCTCGCCATCGCGAACGTGATTCCTTACGCCTGTGTCACGATCTGGGAAGCGTTTCGAACCCGCGAACAGGAAGCCGGCCATGATTGGCAGATGCGCATCACGCCCCCTTCGCGTCTGATCGCCGCTAAATACGGCATCCCCGGCCTGAAGTACGCGATGGACCTCAATGGTTATTACGGTGGACCGCCACGCCTCCCGATGATCCCACCTACACTCGAAGCGAAAGCGGAGATCGAAGAGGCGTTCGCGGATTTGCGAAGTTAACAGACTCACGTGGCTGGCTGTGTGCCACTCAGACCTGCTATGAAGCGCGCCATAATTAGGCGGTGCGTAACCTCCATGTTTCGCTACCGGACACCATCTATCGCGACCTCCGCGACGAAGCCGAGTGCTGTAAACGACCGGCAATCTCTTTAGACAGGCAGGCGACCGAAATTTGGCTTCGCCACCACCGAAAAATCGCACAGCACCGGGCTATCGCGACGTTCGCTGCTGAGGATGCGGGGAGCCCGTTGGATCTGGATTCAGAATGGGAGGCTGCATCAGCCGATTATTTGGTTGCGACTAAAGAGGACAAGCATTGAAGCGCGGGGACGTATTTTGGGCCGATCTCGCCCGCGATCTGGATCAGAGCAGTCGGGCAGAGCTGAATTGGCAAAGGCCTGCCGGCGGCTTCAGTCACGGCTCTGGCCGAGAGGCTCCGGGTCGGTAACAGTATTTTGTCGCGGAAACTCGGCATTCCACAGCGCACCCTGGCGCCAAACCGAGCACTCGGCGGGGAAACACCTCTCGATCAACTCGATACGGATACGGGCGCGCGCGTACTCGAAGACATTCTCGGTCGCATTGCTTATGGCGTGTACAGTTAATGCGGTTTTGGAGGACATGCCGCCGGCTCTACGTTGCCGAAGCCGCGAGCGGGGAAGGGCTTGCAGGCGTGATAATGCGATTTGGTCGATTTTGGCCTGCTCGCTTGGCCCGTGCCGTGAGTATTGCCACAATCGATCATTTAGGTTATCGGCATCGCTTCGCCTATATGGCAGATCACGATACGCATCTCCGACTCCAAAATGTATCTAGCGGCCGTCTGCGCCTCGACTCTGTCCTCCTTCCACTCAAAGTTGTATGGTGGACAGTAACATTTCAACTGTCCCGCCGCATGCAGTTGCGCCGCGAGTGGAGGCTGATCGCGCAATCGAATGCTTTTGATCCCGGCTTCTACGTGGCGCAAAACCCAGATGTCGCGCGGGCCGAAATCGATCCGCTGCAGCACTACTTAATGCGGGGCGCCGCTGAAGGGCGAAATCCACATCCTCTCTTCGATGCTAGTTGGTATCTGCAACGTAACCCGGATGTGGCGTCGGTGGGCGCAAATCCTCTTGTGCATTATTTATCTACGGGCTGGAAAGAAGGTCGATCGCCCCATCCACTCTTCGACACCAAATACTATCTTGATCAGAATCCACCGTTGGTGGCCGGCACTACCGACCCCCTCAGTCACTATATTTGTGAGGGAGCAGAAGCGGGTTCCGATCCATGTGAGCTGTTTGATTCTTCCTTTTACTTAGATCGGTATCCGCACTTCGTCAAAGCCGGATTGAATCCGCTTGTGCACTATGTCTTACATGGGGTTATCGAGGGTTGTAATCCTAATCCACTCTTCGATACCTTGTATTACTTGAAACGATATCCGGACGTAGCTGCCGCCGGCATTAATCCTTTGCTTCACTTTGTTTCGTGTGGAGCATCGGAGGGGCGAATGCCTAACCCGCTATTCGACCCACTTTTCTACTGTAAGAACAGTCCCGAGCTAAGACAGGCGAAAATAAATCCGCTGGCTCATTACCTCAAAAGAGGTGGCGCCGATAAAGGTTACGACCCTGGTCCGCTTTTTAATACCGCTCGTTACCTATGCAAACATCCTGAGCTAAAGCATTCTGGCGTGAATCCTCTTGCCCATTTATTGGAGTCAAGAGAACAGTTTAGCCCAAAAAACTTACCGCGCCCGCTCACTTCTACGGCAGGAAATCTCAAGTCGACAACGGGTTCAAATACCGATTTATTGGTGAATCTGACAAGCTATGAGTTGCCAGTGATTCGGGAGGCGATCGCTTGTTTGTGCTCCCCTGAGGGATTGCGTAAAGTCATCTCGAGAGGCACTATTCTCTTGCCACCGGAAATAGTCCCTGTCGATACGCCAATCCCAGCAGGCTGGTGCCTCGTACCTGCGCCCTCTCCTATCGTTTCATCCAACGAAGCCCTCCTGAATGCCTCTGAGGCCGGCCATCATCTCTTGATTCTGCTCGGAGCGGTATTGCCAGGGAACACCGAGCTGGGAGCATTGACCCATGCATTCAAAAGCGATCCGCATTTCGGAATCACAATGGGACGAGAGTTGGAACCTGATTCGGGGAGAATACTCGAGCTTAATAATGAGCTGCGTGATCGCGAACGGGTCAGTATGCCGCGAGATGTCTTGGCCTGTGTACCGGAATTCTACATACTGCCCGAAATGCTTGCCCCGTGTTTTGTGGTACGCGATCAAATCGTGGCAAATCTGGGCCTTCTCAACGAATGCTACGAAACACTTGCCGGCGCCCTGCTCGACTATCTGTGCCGCGCCCGCCGTTGTGGCTTCCGTTGCGTCGTTTTGAACCAAGTCCTAATTCCTAACCCACTCGCAATAGAGGCCGACACGCTCGATCGCGACATTCTCAAATTAGCTACGGAACACCCTTCCATCGCGCAAGCGAAAGTCGAATTCACCGAACACCCGCTCCACTTGCATGAGAATCTCTTGGCCCATGCGGTTTCCCCCTGTCGGTCCGTCCGACGCAGCTTATTGGTGGATACCAGAGGTCTTTCGACTATGATAAATGGAACATCTGAGGCTGTGCTTGGCCTTTGCGATGGTTTCCTACAGGCAAGTCACGATTGGACGATAACTCTGTTGGCTACCGCAGGCCCGTCGCAATTTCACAAGCTGGCTGAGCGTTACCCAAACTGGGAAATCATCAGTTCAGGGGATCGCCGCTACTTCACAGCGGCATTGATGCCGAGGCAGCCTTGGTCAATTAGCGGGATGATTGAGCTGCATCACATGGCCTTGTTCAACTTCTATACAATGCTGGACACAATTGCATGGGACATCTTTCCGGCCTCCACAGACCTCGAGGCAGCCTGGAGTTTTCTCTCCGAATATGCCGACGGAATATTTTACATCTCGCAATATACTCGCGATCACTTTGCGATGCGGTTTCCCTTATCGCGTGCGGTACCTGGATGTATAGCCTACCTGTCGTTTAATCCGGCTGACTATCGGAGGCCATCAGATGAGAACGACTTGGGGGACGATGACGAATTTATTCTCGTGGTCGGTAATTCCTACGACCATAAACATCTCCTGCCCACAATCGATTTGTTAACGTCAGCCTTTCCGCTTCAAACAAAAAAAGTTCTTGGCCTCAAAGCGCACCCGAGCTCTTCCGTTGAGGCCGTAGACAGCGGTCAAATCCCCCAATCCGAAATAGATCGCTTATTCGCTCGGGCACGAATCGTTGTTTATCCCTCGTTTTACGAAGGATTTGGTCTCCCAATCTTAAGGGGCTTGAGTTATGGGCGTACAGTTGTCGCTCGGCATTCCGAGCTGCTGCTGGAAATTGCGGGTCGCTATCGAGGTCCGGGACGATTGGTCGCTTTTCGCAATCCGACCGAATTGGTTCAGGTGATTGAAAGCATCTTACGCGGCGGGGAGGTAGCAGAGCTGTCCCTCGGCATCGCGCTTCACAGTACTGAGGAACCGAGCGGCTGGAAAGAAACCGCGGCCAGTGTGCTGCAATTTATCGAACAGCAGACTAAGAATGTCGATAAGTCCCGCTGGTCTGACCGGGAAAGAGTCATCCGTCAATTGACCGCCTCGGATACTTGTGAACGGCCAGCTTCTTTAACTCCGCATTTCTCTTGAGTCGTCCGGCGATCAAGTCATGTCGTGACAGCGGCCGCGGTAAGTCCTCCCGTTCGCTCCAACTGGGCCATGTCGTTGGCGACCATTTCGGTTACCAACTGGCGGAAAGTGTAAGTGGGCCGCCAACCCAAAACCTCGCGAGCCCGCGTCGCGTCCCCGACCAATAGATCCACCTCAGCAGGCCTATAGAATTGTGGATCTTCAACGATAAATTCACGGTAATCGAGCCCGACCTCATTGAAGGCTAGCTCGCAGAATTCGCGCACCGAATGCGTTTCACCAGTTGCAATGACATAATCTTGCGGCTCAGGCTGCTGCAGCATTAAATGCATGGCACGAACGTAATCCGCGGCGTGACCCCAATCCCGCCGTGCCTCCAGATTTCCGAGCCGCAGTTCGTTAGCCAAGCCTAGCTTTATACGTGCGACGTTGTGGGTGACTTTTCGGGTCACAAACTCGAAGCCGCGGCGAGGACTCTCGTGGTTGAACAACATCCCATTTGCGCAGAACATTCCGTACGCTTCGCGGTAATTGAGAGCGAGATAGTAGCCGGCGACCTTGCTAATCCCATAAGGACTACGAGGGTGAAATGGCGTGGTCTCACGCTGCGGCGTCTCCCGGATCTTGCCAAACATTTCGCTGGAACCAGCAAAGTAGAACCTGCACTCCGGCTGGAGTTGATACAGGGCCGCCAACAGATAATGGGTACCATTGCTGTTTGTGTTCATTGTCGAGAAGCCGTCCTCAAAGCTCTCCGCAACGAAACTCTGGGCGGCCAGATGGTAACACTCATCGATTTTGCAACGGCTCAGAATGTGGAACAGGCTCGGGTAGCTTTCCAGGCTGCCGGGGTGCAGCACAATATCATTCCTGACATGGGAAATACGCGCAAGCCGCACGTCCGGCTCCTCCAGCGCAACACGGCGCACCAAGCCATGTACTTCGTAACCCTTCCCAAGAAGGTATTCGGCCAGATAGCTTCCATCTTGGCCCGTGATACCCGTGATGAACGCTTTCTTCATTACAACGAATCAGTGTAACAGGAGAGTGGAGCAAGAACGGCGAGTCCGCGCGTAGGTGCCCATCCCGAATTCCATCAAAGCAGTTGCATAATGGAGAGTTACTCTCCATCCGAACCCGTAAATGAACATCTTTATCTGTCACGAACGGTTTCTCTTCAGGTTTGGGGCGGACCGCGTGTTGATTCTGCTCGGCAAAGGCCTGAAAGAATTGGGCCACACCGTTACAGTAATGGCGAATCGGTATGATCCCGAGATTGTCGCGTCCTTCGCCAGGCGGATCATTGATTGTCCGGTTGAAGGCGCCCCGTATCTCGATTTGAACGAGTTTACCTCCGACTGGCTGCGGAACAATTGGAAGCGGCTCTTCTCTTCTGCAAATGCTGCGGATGTCGTCATCGTGGGTGGCTGGCCGTTCATTTCGGCGATCACCTTCTTTCGGGAGGTTTGCCCGCAGGTGATTTTCATTGATTTCGGCGTCGTTCCTACATACGGCTACTCGGAAGGAGCAGTAATTACCCTTGAGAAACTGCGGGCGCTTCGCAGGCAGCATTTGAAGAACGCATCTCTGATCGTCGGAATCAGCCGCTTTATCGCCGATTCGCAGAGCAGGCCTGATGCGGGTAATGCTGTCCCGGTCCAATCGATCCTTCTAGGAGCGGACCACCTGGGAGCCGCGGTGTGGCCGGCCGCTCAATTGAAACTTGAGTCTGCGCGTGGGGCCGCGCTCAATCTCGTCCAGTCTCTGAAGCTGCAAGGAAAGAGGACTCTCCTCTGCCTCGGCCGTTGGGAGCCCAACTGCTACAAGAATTCTCAAGCTGCTTTTGACGTAATAGAAAAATTGATGGCGTCGCATCGTAACTGCGTTTTGGTGGTGCTGGACGAGCCATCTAAAGTCGAGGTGCCCGCGCACCTAAAGAACCACGTGCTTCCTATTGGCTTTCCGGATGACGATGAGCTCATCGAAATCATGAAGCTCAGCGATTTCGGCATGTCTTTTTCTCTGTGGGAGGGCTTCAATCTCCCGCTAGCAGAAATGCAGTGGCTCGGACGTCCCGCCTTGGTTTTCAATGTCGGAGCTCATCCTGAAGTAGTAGCGCACTCTTGGTATTTGTGCCTGGACACGGTCGAAATGACACAAAAGGCGTCTGAGCTACTGCGTGGTGTGGGCCCTGAACACCAGACGGTAGCGGAGTCATTGCAGAAGTTCCGCGGCTACTTCCGGTGGGAGAGATTCATGAAAGAGTACTCCGAGATCCTGGATGGAGTAACCGGCAAAGATGGCGAAGGAGCAGCACGATTCTCTCTCACCCAACTCATCATCGATGTCACAAATTCGACAAGAGACACCGCCAACTCTGGCGTGATCCGGGTCACGCGTCGCCTAAGCCGTGAATTGCAAGATCATGGCACCGACCCTATCTTAGTGGTCTGGGATGAGAGCACTAAACGCTACGTTCTACCGACCCACGCAGAATATGAGCTGCTGGGGCAATTCAACGGACCACTTATTAAGAATGTAGATCGGCTTTCCAGGAACCCTGGGCAGCGAACCTCCCTCGACGATATCCTCGCCCGCGACGAAAACTCAGGACGCTGGCTGTTGATTCCTGAACTCAAGATGGAAAGCTCGTTCCAAGGCATCCGTCGATTCGCCCGCCAACGGCATCTCAAGATCGCCGCTATCTTTCACGATTCCATCCCTGTCTTGCGTCCGGATCTCTGCAATGACGAGGTGCGGAGCAATCACCGCGATTACATGCTAGGTCTCGCCGAATGCGATCTCGTTCTACCCAATTCTCATTTCTCCGCGAAATGTCTGCAGGATTTTTGGAGGGAGTCTGGCACCATACCTGGTCGCGTCGTTGCGGACGTTCTTCCGGGCGAGTTTGGTGGTACCAGAAGAAACTCGCCGACACAGGCACGCGACGGCGTCCACATTCTGTGCGTCTCCACTCTAGAGCCCCGCAAGAACCATCGAAACTTGATCCAAGCCTGTTTATGGATTACTGAGAAACATCCTGAGCTCAATTGGTTTTTGACGCTCGTAGGGAACCGGTACGCCGGTGCGTTTGAAATTGCAGATTGGGTACAAGAGATTTCGGCAAAGAACCCCCGAATCAAGTGGCTCGGGGTCGTCGATGATGCAACTCTCGATCGTCTTTACCAGGAATGTACGTTTACCGTCTATCCGTCGGTGATTGAAGGTTTCGGCTTGCCCATCGTGGAGAGCATCTGGCACGGCCGTCCCTGCATTTGTTACAGCCAGGGCGTTATGGGCGAGCTCGCTGAGCTAGGTGCTTGCCTGACCACTGATGTCACGGATCCGATTCAATTGGGTGAGGCAATCTACACGCTTGCAACCAATGAGGAACTGCAGTTGAGACTATCCCGTGAAGCCATGGCTCGGCCCCTAAAGACCTGGGATGAATACATCCTTGAGCTAACGGATGCTATCGCTCAAGACCCAGCATCGCGCATGAGTTTCGAACAGCCCGAACCCGCCGTTACCGTTTCAAATAAGAGCGATCGATCAAACGACTGGCAACGTGTTCTTTATCCGGATTGCCTGTGTGAGAACTGGCAAATGAACGATTCCGAGCGCATGGCTCTCACGGGCTTGCTGGCTCGGCAGAAGCCCCATTGCAGCATTGAAGTCGGCACATACTGCGGCGGCAGTCTATCGCTGATCTCCCAATATTCCAGAATCGTGTTTTCGATCGATATCGACGAAACAATTCCCTCGCGATTTAGCTTTCCGAACGTAAGTTTCCTGACCGGCCGTTCCGGCATAATATTACCTCGCCTGTTTAGTGAGCTGGACAAAGCGAATATTCCTGTCGAGTTTATCCTCATCGACGGAGATCACTCAGCAGCCGGCATCATAAGCGATCTCAACTGCGTATTGGCTTACATCCCCAAGAAACCGTTATTCGTTGTGCTGCATGACAGCTTCAATCCGGAATGCCGTCGTGGAATGTTAGAAGTCGCTTGGGAGAAGTCACCTTATTGTCACTGGGTGGACATCGATTTTGTTCCCGGTAGAATGATTGAGCATCATGGATCCTTCCACGGGGAGCTCTGGGGTGGACTTGGTGCAGCCTATTTTCTGCCACTAGCCCGCCGCGGCCCACTGCAGATTCGCCGAACCGCGGAACAAATGTTTCAGCTCTTAAGTGCGCCGACTGTCAGTACAGGCGGCGCACAGTAGTGGATATACGTGACCAAAACGATTCTCGTCTGCTCGAACGTCTACCCGCCTCACTTTCTTGGGGGCGCCGAGTTAATAGCGCATTACCATGCCAAATTGCTCAAGCAACGGGGTCTAAATGTGATTATTTTTGCCGGAGACAATTCTGGCCGTGATGCCAGATATTCAATGCGGCAAGACTGCTATGAAGGGTTGCCCATTTTCCGGGTCTCTTTGCTTCCGCAAGATTATCAATCGGAGTTCGTTAATTTCTCCCATCCAACAGTTGAATCGCATTTCAATACCCTGGTTGATGCGTTTTCACCGGATGTGGTCCACTTCCACAACATCATCGGGCTATCGGTGGGAATAATTCATGCGGCAAAGCGAAGGGGCATCAAAACTGTAATGACCCTGCATGATCATTGGGGCTTCTGCTATAAGAACACCTTGATCAAAAGGAATAACGAGATCTGCGCCGATTATACTCGCTGCGCCGAATGCATGCCGTTCATCTCTGACGGAGCCGCTAGGAATATTCCTATTCGCATGCGGCAAGACTTTCTGAAACTACAGTTAGCAGAAGTTGACACCTTCATTTCTCCGAGCCGTTACTTAGCCGAAACTTATGTACGGGCCGGAATACCGATCGAGAAAATTAAGCTAATTTGGTATGGAATTGATGTCGCTCGGTTTTCGCGAGTGAATAAGAAACAGCGTTCCGAGAGAATACGATTTACCTTCATCGGATATTTTGGCGCCCATAAGGGCATCGACGTCATTCTCGACGCTCTTGCCTTGATCCCTTGCCCTGACAGCATCGTGGTGAATCTCGTAGGGGCCGGCGAGCTTAATGATTACCTGCACCAACGAGTAAGCGCTTTGGGGTTGTCCGACGTGATCAAGTTCTGGGGCAAAGTGGATAACACCCGAATTGAAGACGTTTTCAGTGAGACCGACGTTTTGATTTTGCCGTCCGTCTGGCCCGAGAATCAACCGGTAACCATAACCGAAGCGATGGCATCGAGAACCCCCGTAATTGCTTCAGCAATCGGTGGTATCCCTGAACTTGTTATTGATGGATACAACGGTTACCTTTTTAGGCCAGGATCCGCCGAGGAGCTAGCAGAGAAGATATCGGGGTTTGTTATTCATCCAGACCGTATCAGGATTTTCGGCGAAAACGGCTATCAACAAATCAGAGATAAATCGTTTGAAGTGCAGGTCGAGAAGATTTGCCGCATCTATGAGTGAAGCTGCTCTCAGGCAGCTTATTGTCTGCGCCGGCAATCGTATCGCGGCAGCCTGCGCTCAGGCGATGGAGGATTTCTCGGCCAGCCAGCAAGGGAACCGGTGCGAATTCAGTATGAGCGAATGGTTAGACGAGACTCAGTTCCGCCAAGCTGCCCTTCTCTGGATTGTTGACGACTCCCAACCTTGGAACACGGTCCATTTCGCTCTGCAAAACCAAATAGCGCTTCTGGTTCCGGCGGATAACATCCCGATGAGACAGCTTTGTATAAATGCGAGTTGCGGCGTTTTTTTCCAAGACGCGGCCGATGTGCGAGCCTGTCTCGAGTTTCTCCTAACCAATGAAGTTGCACGCACGCGCATGGGCGCAAATGGACGCGCGTACGTCACTCCCTATTTTCATCAGGGCTTTCGTCCGATAACCGCATAGTCTTGCGGCCCGTACAAATAGTCATTCAGACGATTTGCCAACCCCTTACCGTCATCTGGGAGGCGAACTGTCGCAGGATACGGATGCAACTCCCGCACATGAACGTCACAAAATCCTCGCGCTTCGACGAAAAACCGGAGCATCGGACTCGGCAGAGGTTTCAAATGAGTGGGGTCGAGGTGAAACGTGCTCGCTCCTACCAAGACGTTGTGGGGATTGGGAGTCTCCAGGATAAGAACTCCACCAGGCTTCAGTACCCGCAGAGCTTCGTCCACCAAAGTCAGGGTGACTTCGAATGGAAGATGCTCAATCATGTGAAACGAGGTTACTGCTCCGAGAGCAGCATCCGGCAGTGTACTCAAATAAGCGATCGAGTCATCCTGGACCGCTTCGAATCCCGCAGATTTACAACACTCGACCATGGTTTCGTTTCGATCGACCCCACGACCGCTCAGGTTGTGTTCACTCAGTACTTCCAACCACTCGCCACGCCCGCACCCAAGGTCCAGAACCAGCATAGCTGTGGAACCAATACCGTGCTCCTTCAGAAACGAGATATAAACGCTCTGTCTCGCTTTGATCTCTTCGCGGCTGCCGCGGAAAATGTCCTCAAAAGCTACATACAGCGAATCGTACCGGTGATCGCTATGGTGGGCAATCATGCCGCGCAACTGGTCCTCGGATAACGGCTCCGGCAGGCGCTTGCGTGCCTCCTCGATCAAGAGAGTGAGGCGCCGATCCTGAACGCTCAGAGTGGCTTTCGTTTGATGCGTCGAGAGACCCAGTTCGGACAGACGAGCTGCCATCTGTTCTTTCTGTGCCGTTTCAACTTGCGCCTGCTGCGCGAGCTCAGATACCCGCTGCCTCAGTTCCCCAAGTTCCTGTTCGCGGAGCGCATTATCGCCTCGGACCTGGTCTGCTAACCGGGCTTCAGCGAGCTTCAGCGCGTCGCTTACTTCGCTCAGTTCACGGCGAAGCGAGGCCATATCCGTCTCCAGTTGGGCTGGGCCGTATTTGACATTTCGCTCGATCTCCGCAGCTTGTAGTCTCAACTGTGCCGACTCGAGTTGGCGTAGTCTGGTCTCGCCGTCCGAAACTAAGCGCTGTGCGTCTCGTGTGGTCTGAAACAGTGCATCAATCGCCCTCGATGTTTCGCGACTCTGCCGGCTCACGATATCGACCAAAGCCCTGATTTGATGGCTTTGCCACCACAGGAACCGGTACAATCGGCGCTTAATCAAAGCGCCGAATCGGGTACGCAGAGTGACGGATACAGGAGCGGGCTCGCCGGTTTCGACTTGGGAGCGAAGCGACTCAGCCTCGGCGCTAAGTGACCGGAGACTCTCGGTCAATTCCGCCGGAAACGGAACTCCTGCGCCTCCAACCCCGCTTTGCGACCCTTGACCGCTGAATAATCCTGATCGACGCCTGATCTGTTCGCGAATGTTTTGAGATAGTTCTTCCACATCAATGCTTGTGGAACGACTGGCACTTGACATGAACACCATCAGGATAATGCATGGCCTAAGTTGATTCGAACCTCTTCAAAGTCCACTTCACCATGGAATCGCGAATGGCTCGGGTCCATACCCGGTTTCGCACGTTACGATTCGAGCTCGAGGGAACAGCGGTTCGTCAAACTCTCACTGCAGCTTCCGACATTTCATGTTGCGTCGGTGCCGAAGTTTTGACTTGCTTCTCGAACCAGCGCCACGCTGTGCGCACGATTTCCGAGAGGTCAGAATGTTCGGGTGTCCAACAAAGTTTTTGGCGGGCAAGAGAGGCGTCCGCAACTAGTATTGCCGGGTCTCCCGCGCGCCGTCCAAGTTCCAGTGTCGGCGGAGTTTTCTTCGTAATTTGTTCTGCGGCCGCAATGATTTCTCTCGTGACTTTTCGGCAAGCCCGCATGGGAAAGAGTGAAGTCGCCTGTTACGGTCGAGCAAGCGCTAAGGAGGCCCACTGATCTTCAATACCCCTCGCTCGCCGGAGCGCATTTAATCCTGCGGACTTAAGTGAAGATCCGAATGAACTACCCGCACGGCTTATATTCCTTGGGGGAGTTGACGGAACCTCGAGCCTCGACGATGCTGGATTCAACAGTCCCATCGCAGCGAGTACCAGTTACTCGTATCGATGCAGATGCAGAGAGTTCGGAGGAATCGGATTGGCAACCAGGCTTTGCCGCACTCGCTCATACAGGTTATTCACTATGCCATTGATGCTGCGGCTCGTTTCAGCTATCGCTGTCCCAACCCGCGCCTCTACTCGCCCGACGCGGGTTGATTACGATGGCGATGGGAAAACAGATTATGCGGTGTTTCGTCCTTCGACGGCGACCTGGTACGTATGGCCGAGCCAGCAGCAATCGCTCATCACGTATGCATTCGGCGCAGTCGGAGACATACCGGTGTCTGGCGACTGGGATGGCGATGGGAAGACAGATTTTGCCGTGTTTCGGCCCTCCACGGCCACTTGGTACATATGGCAAAGCCAACGGCAATCGCTGATCACGTACGCATTCGGCGCGGTCGGGGACATTCCGCTGTCTGGCGACTGGGATGGTGATGGAAAGACGGATTTCGCCGTATTTCGGCCTTCCACTGCCACCTGGTACATCTGACAAAGCCAACGGCAATCGCTCATCACGTACGCATTCGGCGCGGTGGGAGACATACCATTGGTCGGCGATTGGGACGGAGACGGACTTACGGACTATGCGGTATTTCGGCCCTCGACTGCCACCTGGTACATCTGGCAAAGCCAGCGGCAATCGCTGATCACCTATCCATTCGGTGCGGTCGGGGATATACCGCTGGTCGGCGATTGGGATGGGGACGGCTTTACGGATTATGCCGTATTTCGGCCTTCCACTGCCACTTGGTACATCTGGCAGAGCAGGTGGCAGTCGCTGGTCACGTATCCGTTCGGTACCCTCGGAGACATACCGATCTCTGTTCGGGTTCCCGCCGCGACCATCACCGGACAGGTCCTCGCAGGCGGATCGGGCTTGACTGGCGCCACTGTGACTCTGAGCGGGAGCACGTCTTCGACAACAACGACCGACACCAACGGCAACTATTCGTTCATGGTTCCGACCGCCGGAAGCTATACTGTGACGCCATCGCTCTCCGGCTATACGTTCAGCCCGGCATCGAAGGCATTCAGCAGCTTGAGCGGTAATCAGACAGGGAATTTCTCCGTTCTCAACACCGGCAGCCCCGGCTCAGGATGGTCGCAGTATTTGGTTACTGGCCAGGTACTTGGAGGAGGTTTTGGCCTCGGTGGCGTCACAGTGACACTCACTGGGAGCGGGGTATCCGCAACTACAACCACGGACGATGACGGGAGATACACGCTGAACACTCCGAACACGGGCAGCTTTACGTTGACGCCTGCTCTGCTCGGCTACACGTTCAGCCCCGCCTCGGCTTTACTAAGCAGTGCGAGCACCAATCAAACAGCACCGACATTCAACATCTCGGGAACTGGCGTTAGCCAAGGAAGTTGCCCGGCGTATTGAGAAGATTCATCAGAACACCACATGAGACTTTATGATTAGATCGATAATTTTCACATTTTTTCTATCACTACTTGGGCTGTCGAGCCAGAGGCTAGCCTTTAGCCAATCGATTAGCTCGTTTACTATTAGTCCATTTACTACACAATCCTTCTACATTTGGTGTACCGATCAAAATGGCACTTTCGTTCCTTACTGTACTCCCACTGCGACCGTAGGCTATTATCCATTTACAGGCGGACACAACCACGATGATGCCAATCATGGCGTTGCGGCTAACGAGCAGATTTCGAATATCACGAGCAATGGTCAGAAAAATACCAATACAGTGAATGCATTGATATATTTCAACGCGTCTCGGATAGGCGAACAGGAATATGTTACGGTCTGCGCAAATACATGTACTACGGCAACCGCCAACGTCCAATATAGTGGATTCCAGCAGCTCGGTTCTTACTCACAATTCGTCAAGATTGGCGCGACAGGCATTCACCCATCGAATCACTGGGGCACCACGAGCACGCTTAGTTCTGTCGTGAGTATCACTGGACGATATGCGGCTGATTACTCAGGCGTTAGTCGCTATCAGCCAGTCGGGGTCAACGACATCGCGCTGCAGGGTGGGGGTATTTTTGATATCTGTGCTACGCCGACGAGTCAACCAGGAAAGTGTGTTACAGCTGGGTACGTCCCATGGCAGCCGCCGCACAATACGCATGATTTTGGAACGGCCGTGGACTTCAGAGCAAACTGCGGAGCCAATAGCGTGCTTCCCGCGGCGTACAATGATTTCGTCGGATATTGCCAATATTATGGGTTGGGTAGGCTCGCCTACCTTGAGGACAAGGGAAAGCCGAATCAACACATTCACTGCGACGGCAACACCATAATCCTTCAGTGAGGTCAGTTAACAAAGGAATCAAACATGAAACGGCTATTAATTACTTCCTGTATGATATCCGCTACGGTTCTGGCCCAACAGACGGGGACAAACACTTCTGCAGGCATCTCCCCGATTCCGTTATTCCCTGCCGATGGCGCGGTTCCAGAGGGTCTAAGAAAAAACCACGTCTTTTTGGACCCGGGCAACTCAGCACTCGTCATAGCATATTCGGAAAATGGCGACGCTATCACCAAAAGAGTGCGGCTGGGCTGTGACGTGGATCCTTTTTTCCACGTGTCCGTGCGACGGGATGACCGGGGAGACACTCTGTATGAATATACGCTTCGAAACGGTGAACGAGCCCGGCAGCGCATTACGTCGTGGACCTTCAATCTACCACTGGGCACTGCTCTCGGGGAGGCGAATCAAACAGCCGAGACACCGGGGCGGGCATCCCTACTAAAGAGCCCACCGGGCTGGAATGCGAGTGAGACTATTGATCCGGAAGGCAGACATCACTTACAGTGGTCGACGGAATCTCAGGTCGGAGGGATACCCCCCGAAATGTGGTGGCCGGATTCGCTTTTAAAAGCCAGCTAAGACCAGGATTTGTGGAAGCTTATGTCACGGGGGAGTCCGGCATGTCGAACCTAGCGACGCTGCAGTTGCCTTCGGAAATCACCAGTGAAATAAAACGTCTAGAACCTCTGCACCTAGATGAACGAACTGTGCTGACTTTGGTACCGAAGTATGCTCAGGATGCAACTCCGCTTGAAATAGCTAGCGATTACTACCGCGGAATCAAAATTCTTGTCGACAACGGATATCTCAATCCAGACTCTCCCTTTATTAAGGAGACTCTGGCTAGCTTGCAAACTTACATGGAAAGCATGGCTACCAACGAAGAACTGACACCGGCGCAGCTTCAAGGGCCAATTGTTAAAGGAACAAACCCACTGAGCGGTGATTTAGAAACGCAGATTTATGAGGCGATGAAGGTGGCGTTAAACACCGATCTAAGGTGAAGGGCATCACGAGGGCCATAGAGGATAGTACGATGATTGGAAATTGCATTCTGTTAGCGATTGTCCTCCCTCTTGCCTCAATAGGCCAAGCCCTTGTACCGGATCCAGCTCCAGTGCCCTATCTGAATGCGGATGGGAGCATCCCAAAAGGGGAGGAGTCACACACTATATTCCTCGACCCCGGAACGGGAGATGCAGTGGCAATTTACAAGCCTTCTGGGGAGGGGGCAGCGAAGGCTAACTCTGTGCGCGTAAGTGTTCCGCTATCGAGGAATATCGATCCGAGTATTACCACAACTATCGAATACAGGACAGGATCAGGTGAATTCCGTTATGAGTACGTTCTGTGCAATGGCTCGAAGGCGCGCCAACCAGCGTACATCTGGTTCTTTGTAGGGCTGCTGGATTCTAAAGAGATCGTTGTGGAGCACCCACCCATGTGGTTGTCCCACTTCCCGGAGAACGTGGCTCAGGACAATATTGCACTTCGTTCACTGGCCGTGATGGTGAGAAACCCTGGTGTGAACAGCTCGAATCTTCCCAACGTTCCGGGCGTTTTCCCTAGACAGCAGCGCCCTGGCTTGACCTTTGTGAGCCAACGATAACCTGGTCTTTCGAAGTCTATGTACAAGGGAGAGCACAAATCGCAGAATTTCCGGACGAGCCGCCCGACAGTGTGACTGAGCCATTAGCAAAGGTGACTGGCTTCCCCTTCAATTACCGGAAAACTTTCACATTCGGTCCCAAGTATGCGCGCCAGATCAGCACTCACACTCTCGCAACGGGATATTTGCGAGATATCGAAGAATTGACTACAGCTAGCCTTATCGATCGGACAACCACCTTCTTCTCCGAGGCTAAACACGCCTTTCAAAACCTTGCAACAAATCCGACCTCCAAACAGGACTTCGTCCAGTTGAATAGATCCAGCCAGACGGCAATAGAGAAAGAGCTAGTCGCGAGCGCAGAATTAGCTTTTTCAGAAGCGATGGTAAAGGAACGCTGAGTGATTTATCCGGATTCGCCACACAGCTTCGGGGCTGAGTTGCTGAACGGCCGGTGAAGGGAGTCTTGACCAATATTGAAAGGCTCGCAATTTCGGAGCGCCGGCTCAAACCAGCGCCACGCTGTGCGCACGATCTCTGGGAGATCAGAATGTTGCGGTGTCCAACAAAGCTTCTGCCGTGCAAGGGAGGCGTCCGCGACGAGTATTGCCGGATCTCCCGTGCGCCGTCCAACTTCCAGCGTCGGCGGAGTCTTCTTCGTAATTTGTTCCACGGCCGCAATGATTTCTCTTACAGAATGACCCCTCCCGGCGCCTAGGTTGAGAGCGACATTCTTTTGGCCGCTGCGCAGAGACTCCAGAGCCAGCACGTGTGCCTTGGCGAGGTCTGTCACGTGGACAAAATCGCGAATCGCTGTGCCGTCAGGCGTGGGATAGTCGGACCCGAATATGCCCAGCGGTTCTTGTCCTGGAAATGTCGACAGAATGGCACGCGGAATCATGTGAGTCTCCGGATTGTGACATTCGCCAATTTCTCCCGCCGGATCCGCTCCGGCCGCATTAAAGTAACGCAAGGAGATCCAGCTCAAGTCGTACGCTTCGCCATACCAGCGGAGAATTTTTTCAACGGCCAGCTTGGACTCGCCGTACGGGTTCACCGGATTCTGAGGATGGCTTTCGCTGATTGGCAACTGCTGCGGAACGCCATATATCGCGCATGTTGAAGAAAACACGATTTGCCGTATCCCGCGATCCAGAACGCTATTCAGCAGAGATATTGCGTTAACTAAGTTGTTTTGAAAATACTTCCGCGGATTTGCGATCGATTCCCCGACGTAGGCAGAAGCGGCGAAATGCATTACGGCGGAGATTCGATACCGATCTATTGCGTCGCATAGCTTCGCGGTGTCCGCGATGTCCGCCTCAATCAAGGGCCCCCAGCGCACGGCGGCACGATTTCCGGTGCTTAGGTCGTCGTACGCGACCGGAAGAAAGCCCGAGGATGCGAGGCATTTGCAGGTATGGCTGCCGATATAGCCGGCGCCACCCGTCACAAGTATGTTGCGCCCGTTGCGTTCTCCCGAACAGAGAGACATAACCATAACTGTACAGGATCGAGACCTGAAGCCGGAACCAAGGCTTATAGCCTTGTTAAAATCGGGGAATCGCAACACATTCATGCAGGATTACTCTCGAGTGCTGATCGGATTCGAAACGGTATGGACACGAATCTGATAGACGTTAAGGACATCATTGAGAAATTTTCAATTTCCGAACTCAATGAGGCTGCCGAGCAGTATTGGAAGCGATTAGTAAATAACCCTCGACTTCTCGCGAAGCCTTACAATATCGGCGACGCTGAGCACATCCTCCCACAATTAGGATTTTTGATCCAAGGCCTACAGCTTTATGCTGGCATGACGGTATTAGATTTCGGGGCTGGCAGTTGCTACGCGTCGCGGATTTTGAACCAGTTGGGGTCGCGCGTAATATCTATGGATGTATCCGGCACTGCGCTCGACATAGGCAAACGCCTGGCGCAAAGGTGGCCGCCTATCGGCGATATTCCCGAACATGTTTTCTCGGTTTTTGATGGCAGGCGATTCGATCTGCCCGATTCCAGTGTAGACCGGATATTCTGCCTGGACGCCTTTCATCATGTTCCGGATCAGGAAGCCGTTCTCCGGGAGATGGGCCGAGTCCTAAAGCACGGGGGAATTGCCGGCTTTTCCGAGCCTGGGCCGAACCACTCTAAGACCACCGAGGCCCAGATGGAGATGCGGAACTGTAACGTTGTCGAGAATGACATCATATTGAGCGACCTGTTCGAGACCAGCCGCGAATACGGCTTTACAGATCTGCGGGTTTCGATTTCAACGATTCACCCGCCGTTAGTCCCACTTGAGAACGTCGACGATTATCTGGCAAAACCAGAAGCCTTTGCGCAAGGGATCCGTGAGAGAGTAACGAACTTCCCGATATTTTTCCTCTACAAGGGCGATCCAACGATACGAGACAGCAGAAATCCCGGGGGTTTGTGCGCTAAGATCATGCCACACCGGCGCCGTATTTCTGTTAACGGCGGCGAGCCAGTAAAGCTGTTCGTTGATGTCGTGAACACTTCGGCGAAAACCTGGCTTGCCAGCGGAAACCGTTCTGGATGCGTGAACTTAGGCGCGATACTCAGACACCAGACACACGCTAATCTCAGCACCGGCAAGGAATACCGGTTCTTAGTTAGCAACACCGATGTCGAACCAGGTTCGATAGTAAGCGGACTCGAAATGGATTTAGGTCCGCTGACGACCGGCAAATACTCGCTGGATATCGATCTTGTCAGCGAGTACGTTTGCTGGTTTCAGTCTCACTCCGACAGTATGGTGACCGTTGACGTCAGCGTACTTTAACTGCTGTCCGCCAGGTCTTGGCTCGACAATCTTCAACTAAGCTCGAACGATCCAAACGCTATGTAGAACGGCTCCGTCGCGAGCCATATCTAGAGACTTTGGTATCATAGCTGCTTGCCCGGTCCGGGAAACGTTCCAGGTTTTTGAAGAAGTTACCGCCGCTTGTCATCAGACCAGTCCCCGAGGCTTGTGAGCCACGAGCCTTCAGGAGACGGTCAAAGGTCCCGCATGGAAACTGAATCCGAGACTCCAACGATAGTGCGTTCCGAGGTGCACTTCGCTGACACGGGGAAAGCAGCAGCTACCCGCGTTAGGACCATTCTGCCTGCCTGGGCTTGGTCGTGTCTCTTGTGCGCAGGCCTGCTGGTTGTCTTGCTAAGACTCTGGCGCGCTGACCTTCATGTCCCCATGATTTACGGCGGAGATGCAATGCTTTTCGCCTCGATGGCAAAGGGCATGATCGAAGGGCATTGGATCTGGTTCAACCCGCATTTAGGCATGCCCTTTGGATTCGATATCCGCGACCTGCCGATCTTCATCACCCTCGACGGCGCGGCTATGAAGGGGCTCACGTTCGTCAGCCACAGCCCGGGCCGCATTATAAACCTGTTATGGCTCCTTGGCACTGTTCTGGCCTCGGGTTCCATGACTTGGTGCTTGAAGCGGTTCTCGATCACCTCGGGGGTTGCCATCTGCGGTGGTGTGATTTACGCTCTCCAACCATTTGGGTTTTACCGTAGCGTCCAGCACCTGCATTCTCTCTTTTACCTGGTTCCATTTATCGCGACTGGAGCCATCGAGTTGGTTTCAGGGAGGATGCTGAGGAACAAGACCGGCGCTCTACCCGCTAGTGGAGGCTTGCGATTCAGAGAGCTCGTCCGTTCGGTTCCGGTATACCTATGCCTTACATGCATCGGAATCGGCCTTTCGTACGTTTACACCGCTTTTTTTTCATGCTTTCTGCTGTTCATCGCGGGGGTGCTTGCGCTCGCGATCAGGCGCCGTTTTCGGGAGTTCGCTCTGGCAGCACTCATGATTGCTCTGATATGCGGTGTGCAGCTTGTCAACTTGAGCCCAGCACTTTATTACCAGGCAGTGAATGGAAAGAATTTCGCCATGGACTTTAAGAGTCCAGCGGAACAGGAGTTTTTTGGCCTTGAGATACAACATCTCCTCACTCCGATTCCGCACAACCCGTTCCCGGCGCTTCGGCACGTCCAGGAAACGATGGCGAAAGCTGGCTTTCAACAACCTATAGAGAACACGTATTCGAAACTCGGGCTTGTTGGAAGCGCTGGTTTCCTGTTTCTCATTGGATTCATTCTGGTGGTGTGCCTCGGCAGACCTGTCGGTCTTCAGCGCAACGACTATTTGCTTGGTGCAAGTGCCGCTTTAATGCTCGCATGTCTGCTGTTTGCAACCGTTGGCGGATTTGCAGCTTTTTTCAACACGTTCGTCGCGCCCGATATTCGTTGCTATAACCGAATCGCTCCCTACATCGACTATTTCTGCGTAGTGGCGGTGGCGTTGATGCTAGCGCGTGTAGAGGGTTGGTGGTTTCGGAGGCGCTGGCCGAAGAGCCTGTTTGCCGTAATCCTGGCGAGTATTACGATTTTCGCGGGGGCCGATCAAGCAATGGTCTTCGATTACGTTCACTACCAACCCCGCCAGGAAGCCTTCTACAGGGACGGCGCCTTCGTAAAGAGAATCGAGGCGACATTGCCCAACGGGGCGGCCGTGTTCGAGTTGCCTTACACTCCCTTTCCTCTCTCCCCTCCTTATATCTATTACGAACAGGCCAAGCCATATCTTCATTCGAAGAAGCTTCGCTGGAGTTGGGGCGCCATGCAAGGCAGGGCCGCAGACGAGTGGGTGAAGCGCGCCGTTGCGCTTTCTGTCCCCAACATGCTTCACGAATTGGTTCACGCCGGATTTTCAGGCCTTTGGATAGACGAGCTGGGCTACATTCACGGAGATTCGCCCGAACGTCAGATTTCGGCCGTGCTTGAGACTGCAGCCATCGGCGACGGCACTGGGAGATACTTGTTTTACGATCTTCGTTCCTTCGCGGCCAGAGTCGCTCGTGAAGAATCGAAGATGAGTCCAGCGGAGTTACTCGCGTTACATCCGGTTGAGATCATTCCCGACGGCGGAGTCTATGGCGTAGAGGTTAGTCAGACTCGCCGAT
>JAFATG010000010.1 GCA_019244055.1 Acidobacteriaceae bacterium
TATCCGACCGAGTACCCGCACAGGCGAGCGACTTCTTTCGTCTCGGAAGTAAAGTGCATGCGTCCACCAACGGGGTATGCGATCGAGGACACGGGTTTCCCAATTTCCTGTTCCAGAACCCGTTTCGATGTCGCCAGCTCCTGCATCTGATCTCCGCGATCCATCGTGGCCAAAACCGGATGGGTATGCGTCTGCGATCCTATGCTGATTACACTCCGGGAGACACAACGCACTTCGTCCCATGTCATCAACTGGGCGGCTTGCACTTCGCGGCTGGGAAAGTCGACTTCGCAGGCGACCGACAACCTGTCCAACAAGCCGAGGGTAAATGGGTAAGGCTCTCGGGCCATTCTCGAGATGATTGCGTTTGTCACAGCCTGCCGTGACGCCGATACGGAGTAAACTGCTCCATCCAGCTCAATGGTCTTCTTTGAACTCTTCTTGACGAAATAAGAGATCATGTCCCACCAGCCCAGGCGTCGGGACGTAATAATCTCGGATGGAATCGTAAACGTAGCCGCTACTTCGTAGCGTTCGAGGACAGGAAACGCCAGGGTAAAATTATCGCGGTATCCGTCATCGAACGTGATCATCGAGCAGCGGTTCGCAACCGGACGGCCTGATGCGAGCATATCCAGAAGCTCCGCCTCGTTGATGATTCTGGTATGCCGGCGAAGCCAATTTATTTGCTCGGTAAACTGGGTAATTGTCGGACCGAACACTTCATCGTGGAACAGGGTTGACTCCTGTTCATGCTCGCGAATGCGGTGATAGTTGAAGACGATCAGCGAATCAGAGCTGCCGAGATACAGATACTCGAACACCTTAGCCCGATAGAGAACATGGCTAAGTTGCGCCTTAAGACCGAGAACATTTGCAATAGGGACTCGCTTAATTTCCATTGCAGAAGATCGCTCGCGCTCAGTCGAAGCACGAGCACCTGCAGGCGTCGGATCAACTGAACCGGAGTCCTAGGCTTTTGACAGCGCCGGCTCCGATAACGGCTTATCGGCCGCGGCCGTCGTGTCAACGGGAGGGTTCTTGACAGCCCTGTCAAGCCCAACTACCATGGCGACAACCACTATGTAGGGGAACATGTAAGCCATGCTGCCAAACATAGCTGCCACAATAAAGGCCGCATTGGACACGAACAGTACGTACGCTATCGATGTCACCTCCGACATATCTGTATAGCGCCTGTACTGGCGAAAAATTCTCAGGCTAGTCTTTGTCGAGTAGATGATTAACCCGATATACAGCAATGCCGCTGGAATTCCGGCTTCGCTGGACAATTCGAGGTAGGTGTTGTGTGTTACGTGCCATCTAGCGCTCAGTTTGTCGCTGCCGGTCGCTGTTGCGAACTGTCCCGGTCCCAAGCCGAGGATCGGATGTTCCCAGGTGTAATGGAGGGCTTCCTTCATCAGTTCGCGCCGGGCTTCGGATGAGCCAATCGCCTTAGCGGCCTCACTGTTGGGGTCATTCAAATCAACTCGCTCAGCGCTGTCGCCGGAAAGCATGGTTCGATACCTGTCGATACTTCCCCCGGACGAAAGAGCCAGACCGAGACATATCACGACGAAGCAGCCAACCGCGAGACCGATTTTCTGGATGACTGATCCACGGATCCAGAACGCGAGCAGTATTGTGGCAAGCATGAGTATGCCCATGCGGGATCCCGTTCGGACTGACAGGATGATCAGAACGGCCGCCGTGCAGGCGCCCGCGATCTGGTACATCTTACGGCGGTCGGACATCATCAGCACGGCGCAAGGCAGAGCGAGAAGAAGAAAAAATGCCATCGAGTTCGGGTCGCCCAGGAGTCCGCCCTCCATCTCAAGCCGGTCTGAACGGCCATGCAAAACAAAGCTGCTGGTGCTGACGAACATGACGCCGGCTGCAATTACGTAAATTGCTTTCCGGACCTGCTCGACGGTGGTGAGCAATCCAGCGACAATAATAAAGTACGGGTAGGTCTTAAACCAGTAATCTTTCAGCACCTCAAAGCTGCCACCCTTCCAAATACTGAAGGGAGTGCTAAGCATGAGCCAAAAGGTAAGCACTGTGATTAGCTTTCCCGCGGGGGACAGCAGCGCCGGCTTAATCCCACCGGAAAGAAATACAGCAATCAAAGCCAAGATCGAAAAAATGAGCACCAACGAGGAAGGAATGCCGAGATGCTGGCCGATGAACTCTGTGATACGGCTATAAACGATGAAAAGCTGAATGAGGAGAATTGTAAACCCCGCACTCCGACCGTTGGCAGATTCCGCCGGAGCCGTATTGACGGTTCTCGCGGACGCAGCATAAGGCGCGTTCACGGTAGAAAATCCAGTCTGAGCTCCACCCAGCAGGTTGGAGGAACCAGTACTGGCTGCGCCTTTTCTAGGCGGCCGCGAATGGAGGGCCCGTTTTCGCCCTTCAGCAGTTAATGGCGGTTTAAATACGCTCACGCAGGAGCCCTTCAGGTGGTTAGTGTGTACCGGAATACATGCTCTCGTGCCGACTCCGAGTAATCACCATTCTAGTCGGCCTGAGTGGTTTTTTCGCGTTGCAACGTGTGACGCGATGGCGTGAGCTTACCTAAGCTTCGAGGACACAACTCGCAGATGCGGTAAGAAATTCCCGGAGCATCGGCACCTCAGACACCATAGGCAATCCCTTCACAGGGAACAGATTGAGAGAACGAATTTTCATACCGCTGCTAAGCATGATTCGTTCAAATTTCTGAATCGTCATCCGGTTCAGGCCACCTTCGACGTCTTCATATCGAATCGCGCCGTCCCGTTTGTACCTGGACCGCACCTTCATTACGGTTTTTTCCGAAAATAAGCAGTTCACCCAGGGCAGGCGTGTAAAGCTATCGCAGTGAGCGCCTCGCGGCGAAAGCCAGGGCTCCGCGAAACTGATAATGAGTAAGCCACCCGGCCTGGCGTAGGACTTCATCATTTCAAATATTGCCGCGGGATCCGGAAAATGTTCGAAACTGCTGCAACTGATGACTGCATCGAACTTCTCTTGGGGTGGCGCGGTGACCAGTCGTATTTTTCCCCTTCCTAATTTTTCGTTTTCGGCCCACTTCTCAAGCAATATCGGCCTCGGTAGGTCCAGGCCGGTCACTGTTCGAGCCCCCGCCTGAGCCATCGCAATTGCCTGCAGCCCATAACCGCAGCCGAAATCTAAAACGTCCTTGTCTTTGATCAGAGACAAGAAATCGGGTACGGTCTTGATGAGGAATGAGAGCGCGTTCTCGAGTGTAGCCCGCGCCGATCCCCCTTCATATTCCGGATCATCTACCCCCCGACAAAATGCCGTAAGCACCCGTTCGGCTAAGCTCATGAGAAAAATCTAACAGTTCGCCCCTTCCATATTGTGGGGCCGCTCACGGCATAAATCTTCTGAAAGAAAACCCGATTCATTAGCAGTGACGCTGTTATCACCTCGGCCAGTTTCAGAGACATCGCGGAGCGGCACGCTTACTATAAACGATGTGGAGAGTAACGTTGCCGAAGAAAAGCTGCAGGAAGAATCTGCGACAGCTCTGTAATGGATGGGACGACTTTACGAATCCTAGCCACGCCTTTCCGGTGCACAGGGTAGAGGGTTGAAGCGGGTTTTGAGCTCAGATGTCCGTTCGGGACGGCGGCCTTGCCCCGTGCTGCTGATGATCCGGGAGATCGACTGTGGCGGCTCGGAGCGACAGATCACGGAAATCGCCAAGTCATTGGACCGAGAACAGTTCACGCCTCACGTCGGCTGCTTCCTCGACCAGGGACTATTTTCGCACGAAATCCGAGCGGCCGGTGTTCCGATTGTACAGTTTCCGGTCCGCTCGTTCTCAAAACCGGGCACCGTCAGAGTGGCGCGGCTGATGGGCGACTATTTGCGCGAGCATGAGATCGGAATTGTTCATACGTTTGACGTCCCCTCAAATGTCTTTGGTGTATTTGCCGCTCGTGCGTATCGTACTCCGATCGTCATCTCCAGCCAGCGCGCCTACCGCACTTTGACCACGGGAGCCGTGCTTAAGCTCCTGCGAATGACCGATCGCCTGGTGGACCGCCTGGTCGTCAATTGCGAGGCTCTTCGCCGGCACTTGATGGAAGAGGAACGCGTACCGTCGAGGCTCATACGGGTTTGCTACAACGGGCTCGATACCTCCCGTTTCCATCCGGCCCCGCGCTCGCGCCCTCCGGAAGTCGGAGATGCTGCGATCGTGATTGGCGTGGCCTGCGTACTCCGCCCTGAAAAGGGTCTGCTTACGTTGGTGGATGCCTTCGCTCGCGTTGCCAATCTAGGTCCGAACCTTAAGCTGTTACTGGTGGGGAGTGGACCTTCCCGAGATGAAATCGTGGCACGGTGCAGAGAGCGTGGAATTGCCGATCGGTGCGTCTTCGTGCCGGCAGTCAGCAACGTCGAAGAATGGTTGCATGTCTTCGACATCTTCGTTCTGCCATCTCTCTCGGAGGCTTTATCGAACGTTCTTATGGAGGCGATGGCGAGTGGTTGCGCCGTGATCGCCTCACGCGTTGGAGGAAATCCGGAGTTGGTGACTGACGGCAAAACTGGATTTCTTTTCGAGCGAGAGAACGTAGAACAACTGGCGGCTCACATGAAGCGCTTGATTGAACACCCGGAACTACGATGCAAGATTGCCGGAGCCGGGAGCCAACGCATCCATGCCGAATTTACGCGTGGCCGCGCGATTGACCGTATACAAGGGATCTATTCAGAGCTAATTGCGCAAGCAAATTAAGAGGTTGGTCTCGGCGTTTCCCGAGGTTGATCTCACCCATGTTATCCGTTCGCCCAAACAATTCGCACATTCGCTGTCGGAATACACGCGGATTTATACCGCCGGACGAGACGCCATCTTCTTCGCCTGCCGGGGGCTTCGCTTGGAAGCAGGCGTGCCTGTTTGGCTGCCGTCCTTTCATTGCGGAGTTGAAGTGCAGGCTATTCTCGACGCCGGGGCCGTGGCGGGATTCTACCGTATCAGGCCGGATCTCTCCGTCGACGAGAATGATCTGCTTCGCAAGCTCGATGCCCAGCCCGGGCCGGTGCTCCTGATTCACTACTTCGGGTTTCCCCAACCAGGTACGCGCCGCATCGCGGCCCAATGTTCAGCGCGCAAGATTCCTCTGATTGAGGATTGCGCTCATGCGCTGTTTTCCAGGCATGAGGGAACGCCGTTAGGGGATTTTGCGCCAATTGCGATCTACAGCTTCCGGAAGACGCTTCCGGTTTACGACGGTGGCGGGTTGCGCGTTCAGCAAGGCCGGATACCAGCCGAATCGAGTAGGGGGTTCGAATGCCCGGAATTGTCTTCTGCGGCGGATGGACTTATGCGCCTCTTCAAAGATCTCGGACGTCGAACGGCGGGACCAATGCTCACTCGGTTGTACCGCAGGGCACGCTTCGGCGCTGAATCACGCTCTAGGGAACAAGTACGAGCTAACACGGTCATCCCTGAAGTGCGGTCATATGGCACGGGTATTTCCAAGCTGTCGCGGAGAATTGCCTCCCAAGCTGACCCACTTAAGATTGTGGAGTCTCGCCGCAGAAACTGGAGTGCCTTAGCTGCTCGGGTCCAGGCACCGAAGGTTTTTTCCTGTCTGGGGGAGGGGATCTGCCCTCTTTTTTTCCCGATATGGGTAAAGAATCGCGCGAAAGTCATCGCTACGCTGGCCGATTCCGGCGTGGAGACCTTCGTATTCGGGGAGTTCGCGCATCCTCTGCTGCCTTTAGACGAATACCCGGAGACAAAACGCATGCGGGACGACATTTTGTGCCTTCCTCTGCACCAGCGATTAAGGCCAGTCGACCTTCGGTACGCAGGGGCCGCTTTGGAACGAGCACTCAGCCCTTTATGATCCTCTCCAAAAAATATTCGGTTGCGATTGTGGATTTATTCTGCGATGAATCGCAGATTGCGATAGAAGCGGATGTCGTTCGCTACAACTATTTTTCAAGTGAGACGGCAGGCTTCCGGATCGCACCCTACCATACGATTTGGATCGATCTGACGCGCTCTGCCGACGGTCTGCTCGCCGCGATCGACCGCGATACGCGCAAAGAAATCCGCCGTGCCGAGCGCGACAAGTGCCTCACTGAGTTCTTCGGAGCGCCCACACCCGAATTGGTCAATGAATTTTGCGAAGCATACAACCTTTCGGTGGCGGTGAAAGGTTTGCCCCTGCTCAGTCCAGCAAACCTGGCGCATCTGGCCAAGAGCGGATCTCTACTGCTCTCGCGCGTTCGCCAAGAGAATAGCCCGGTTCTCGCCTGGCACGCTTACTCTCACGCGAACCGCCGTTGCATCCTCTCCTACTCCGTTTCGGCGCATCGCGCTGCCAAAAGCGTTAACGGTCAAGCCAGCGGCAGAGGCAATCGCTACTTGCACTGGCAGGACTTTCTCTATTTCCAAAACCAGGGATTTGAAGTGATGGATATGGGCGGATGGCATAGCGGCTCCGAGGATTCTGAACTGCTGTCGGTCAATCGATTCAAAGAAGAGTTTGGCGGCAAGGTCGTGGACAGCTACAACTCTCTGCATCCGCTGACGATGAAAGGAAGGGGTGCCTTGAAGCTGTTAGGAATCAAGCGCCGCCTCAAGAGTTCGTGAGCGAGCTGATGACGGCCTCCGATACGGTGGCCAAGCCGGAATCGCTCACTCGAAAAGCGATCGTTGGCAGTGGGTGGTCCGGAGCGGCGACCGCCGCGCGGCAAGTGCTTTCGTTTGGCGCTTTGGCCGTCCTGGCTCGTAGATTAGGGCCCGATGCCTACGGGGTCATGGGCATGGCAGCGCTGCTGACCAATTTTCTGCAAACCTACCGGGATCTTGGGACCACGACCGCTCTGATTCAACGCCGGGAGATTAACCAGAAACTGCTGTCTGGCGTCTTCTGGCTCAATTTGATTTCGGGAGGCGTGCTGGCTCTGATTGTCATCGGATTGGCTGTCCCAGCATCACGCTTTTTTCATCAGCCAAAGCTCACGCCCATCATGTGGGTGCTAGCAGCGTCATTCCCGATTACCGCGGCGAGCATGGTTCACAGTGCGCTCCTCTCGCGCAACATGCGCTTTGACAGTGTCGCTTTGTCGGATTTCGGCTCGTCGCTGGCCGGATACCTGGTTGCGATCCCGTGTGCTTACGCGGGCCTTGGAGTATGGAGCTTGGTTTTCGCCAACATCGCCAACGCGATCGGAGGAAGTGGCCTTCTGTGGTTCTCCTGTAAGTGGCGCCCCTGCGCGGAGTTTGACTACAACTCGATCCGCTCTATTGCGGGTTTCAGCCTGAATCTCTCCGGCTTTGCAACCGTCAATTACTTCTCCCGAAATGCCGATAATCTCGTCGTCGGTCGAATACTGGGAAGCATGCCCCTTGGGTGCTACCAGATGGCCTACAACATGATGCTCTTTCCCATCCAGAACATCAGTGCAGTGATAGCACAGGTCCTGTTTCCCGGCTTCGCTCGCATTCAAGATGATGACGAACGCTTTCGGTCGGCTTATCTGAGAGGCTGTATGCTGATCGGGCTCATCACTTTCCCCGTTATTGCCGGACTAGGAATCGTCGCCGGACCTCTGGTACATGCAATGCTGGGCGCGAAATGGGTTTCCATTATTCCTCTGTTCCAAATCCTCGTTCCGGTCGGGTTGATTCAGTCCGTTCAAACCACTAACGGGCAGATCTTCACTGCGAAGGGGCGAACGGACTGGATGTTCAGGTGGGGGCTGTTCGCCAGTCTGATCTTGGTTAGCTCTTTCATTGTCGGAGTGCACTGGGGTGTGACGGGCGTGGCGGTGGCCTACGCGATTAGCTACGGCACGCTGCTCGCTTACCTCGGTTTTGCCGTCCCATTCCGGCTGATCGGACTCAATGTGGGCGATTTTTTAAAGGCGTTCGTTCCTCAATTGGCCATTACGGCAGGCATGGTAGCCGGGTGCGCTGCGCTGCAGCTTACGATGGCTGAGACTCCAGCCATCGTGCAGTTAGTGACTTCTGTTCTGGCCGGCGCCGTCATTTACTCAGGGCTGATGCTATGGCTGCGTCCACCCGTGGTTTATATGCTGCTTCAGGTAACCGAGCATCTGCCATTTCCAGGTTTCTCGAGGGGATTACGGCATCTTGTCTTCCGAACAATGTGAGCATTGCGCGAGTTCATGGGAAAATGAGGCCATGCGCCGCGGCGTCCTTACCTGTTTGACGGTAGTTGCAGCTCTGCTCGCGATCCTGGTCTTCTCGCGGAAGCAGCCTTTGTTGCAGGCGGCAACACCTTTCACGAAAAATGGAACGCTCATTTCAGTTCCCGAACGCGGAGATTTCCAGGCTGCACTTGACGCCGCTGCACCGGGCGATACGATCGTGCTATCGGGCGGGTCTACTTACACCGGACATTTCGTTCTGCCGGCGAAGAGCGGAAACGCCGTTATAACGATTCGCGGATCGGAAAGCAGCCGTCTTCCTCCCGACAATACGCGCGTAAGCCCGCAAACTGCCGCCTTCATGCCTAAAATAGTCTGCTCTCAATGTCCGGCGATCAGCGCGGCTCCCGGGGCTCACCATTACCGCTTCCGAGGGGTCGAGATACATCCCGCTGAGGCCCGATACGCAGACGAGCTGATCGAGCTCGGGGTTTTTGAAAAGAACACCGACCGGCAACCGCACGACTTCGAATTCGATCAGGTCTACGTTCACGGCGACCCGGCCAAAGGAACAAAGCGCGGACTAGCCTTGAACGGAGGTCGCACAGTTGTCCGCAACAGTTACTTTTCCGATTTCAAGAGCGACTTCCAGGATTCTCAAGCCATCTGCGGCTGGTCGGGAACCGGTCCGTTCCGCATTATTA
>JAFATG010000191.1 GCA_019244055.1 Acidobacteriaceae bacterium
CGCCGACGAGCAGAGAGCTGTGGAACCAGCCACGATACTGATCCCCTCCTTCGATGTACATGTCGGAAGGCCAGGGGAGGCCGTTTTCTGGAGTCAGCACAGCGAGATGGCTCGAGCCGGAATCGAACCATACGTCCAAAATGTCCGTCTCCTTGCGGAAATTCGCCCCGCCACACTTCGCGCAATGGTGGCCGGGGCTGATCAGCTCTTCGGCGGTTTTCTCATACCAAACGTCGGCCGTGTATTGGCGAAATTGGTCGACAATGCGATCGAGCACTTGGCGATCGGTAAACGGTTCCCCGCAGTTCTCGCAATAAAAGACGGTGATGGGCACGCCCCAGACGCGCTGGCGCGAAATACACCAATCGGGACGTTGGACGATCATGTTGGTCATTCGCTCCTCGCCCCAAGGGGGATGCCACGTCACATTCTTAATCGCATCGAGGGTGCGGCTGCGAAGATTCTCGCGATCCATACCGATGAACCATTGCTCGGTAGCGCGGAAGATGACGGGGTTGTGACAGCGCCAGCAATGGGGATAGCTATGATCCAGCCGCGCCTGAGCGGCGAGAGCGTTTTGGTGCTGCAGCAGCTTGATCACGATTGGATTGGATTCCCAAAGTGTTTTGCCGATTAGATGATCCGGCAGGTTACCTTTAGCACCTTCGGCACGAAAGAACCGGCCTGAGGCGTCTACGGGGCAGTAGACCGGAATGCCGTAGCGCTGGCAAACCACGAAATCGTCCTGACCATGACCGGGCGCAGTATGAACCGCGCCGGTACCCTGTTCGAGGGTGACGTGATCGCCGAGTAAACCGAGCGACTCGCGTTCCAGAAAAGGATGGCCGAAGACGGCGCCTTCGAGTTTCGGACCTGGAAATCGTGCAACGACAGTGGCGTCCCACCCCAGGGCGTTCGCCACCTGCTGTAGCAAGCCTTCGGCTACGATCGTGATGCCCTGAGGCGTATCGACCGCAACGTATTCGAATTTTGGATTGAAACAGATAGCGAGATTGGCGGGGATGGTCCAGGGAGTGGTGGTCCAGATCAGGACGTAAACGTCCTTGCCGGCAAGCGCGGGATCAAGCGCAGCAGGATCTGAAAGCAGTTTGAAGCGGACGTAGATGGACGGGCTGCTGTGGTTCTCGTATTCGACTTCGGCCTCGGCCAGCGCGGTGCGATCTTTGATGCACCAATGGACGGGCTTGAGACCTTTGTAGACGTAGCCGCGCTCGAGAAAATCAACAAAGGCGCCGGCAATGACCGCCTCATATTCGGCGCTCATCGTTAGGTAAGGGCGTTCCCAGCGGCCCAGAATGCCGAGCCGTTTAAATTCAGCGCGGTGGATCTCGATGAATTTGGCGGCGTAGGCGCGGCACTCGGCTCGAATCTCGGCCACCGTCATCGATGCTTTACGTTTGCCGAGCTCCTGATCAACTTTGAACTCGATCGGGAGCCCGTGACAATCCCAGCCGGGGATGTACGGCGAATCGAAACCGGCCATGGTCTTGGACTTCACGATGAAGTCTTTGAGAATTTTGTTGAACGCTGTCCCTAAGTGGATATTGCCGTTGGCGTACGGCGGCCCATCGTGCAAGACGTACATAGGACGCCCGCGGCGCGATTCCCGAATCTGGTGATAGAGGTTTGTAGCTTCCCAGCAATCGAGCGTTTTCGGCTCAGCCGTTGGAAGGTTGGCCTTCATGGGGAACTCTGTTTTCGGGAGGTTGACTGTTTTTTTCAAGTCAACGGAGGAAACGTTCATGGATTGATTTCATGGTACCGAGGAACACTTTCTGGTATCCCGTTGTGTTGCTGCGCATCTAAAGTGATGGAGCCGGATGCGCAGATTCAAGATCCGACGTCCGGCGAGCTGCGGCGATTGGATGAACCTCCTGCATCCCTTTCGCCGCAGAATTATTTTGCGCCGGAATTAGTTCGGATGAAAATTTCGGCGGAATGCGCCGGCAACCGCACCGAACCTCTACCATTTCTGACAGCTAGCGCAGGAGCCACGCCAAGTTGGCCGGTGAACTCGCCCTCGCGTTCGAATTCGAAGGTAAGAGTGGCGGAGGCCGACCCGTTATTGATCGCCACTATGACGGTCTGACCCGGAGCTTCCCTTGCATAAATCCAGCTTTCATTTGTCACCGCAAGGTCGACAAGTGTGCCGCGCCGGAGCGGCTCCAATTCCGCTCGAAGGTGCATGAGTTTTTGTACGTAGCTGAAAATCTGGTTCTCTTCCGGTGTTCGCCCGGCGGCTTCAAACTCGTTTCGCTTATCGTCCGGCCAGCCGCCCGGAAAATCGCGCCTGTTGTCAGGATCGTTGCCGCCGCGCATTCCAATCTCGTCGCCATAGTAGACGGATGGTATGCCGCGGGCCGTGAGTAAGAAGGTGAAGGCCAACTTCAAGCCGTCCACTGTTGCGCCGGGCTCGCTCATGAACCGGCGCACGTCGTGATTGCCGAGAAAAGTTACGAGCGTGGCGGGATCCGGGTACAGGCGATCCTCAGCAAGCGTTTTCGATTCCGTGTCTATCGAAGCACCGTTCGCGAACACGTTGCGAATGTTGAAGAAGCTCGGAAAATCGAACACGGAATCTATGCCGGTGTCGACCGGCGAGGCACGACCGGGAGAACTCTGGAACCAGGAGGGCAGGGCTGGGTTGCCATCAAAGACCTCCCCGACAATGCGGAGACTTGGATATTCGCGTTTCAAGGCAACCGACCAATCGTGCCAAAACGTTCGCGGCACATACGGTAAAGTGTCTTGCCGAATACCGTCGAATCCAGCGACGCCCACCCACCACAGCGCGTTTTGAATTTCGTACTGCGCGACATCGGGATCTTCCTGATTCAGATCCGGGAGAGCGTCAACGAACCAACCGTCTAGGACATCGCGCTTCAAGTCATCTGAAGCATGGGGATCGGGGAGAGTCCAGATCTGCCAGCTTTCGTTGATGTGCCGGGTCGGAGTGCCGTGGAACCAATTCGGCTTGGGCGGGTCGCTGACCCAGGGATGAGCAGGGCCTACATGGTTTGCCACCTGGTCCTGAATGACCTTGAGACCGAGTTGGTGAGCATCGTCGACTAGTTTGCGGAGGAGGTCGAGAGTGCCGAAGTGTTCCTCGACCGCATAGTAGTCGGTTGCACCGTACCCATGGTAGTCAGCGATGGCTTTGCCGTTTACCGCCTGGCGCTGATTCGGTTGATTGGTGTTGTCGTAAACAGGAGTGATCCAGATCGCAGTCACCCCGAGCGATTTGAGATATGGCAGGTGATCGATGATGCCCTGCAGATCGCCGCCGTGATAGTAACGTGGGTTGCGGCGGTCGAAAAGCCCGCGCGAAACCGCCGGCTCATCATTGGCGGGATCACCGTTTGCGAAACGATCGGGCATGATCAGATAGATCACGTCCTCAGGCGAGAAGCCCTGGAATCGTCCGAAACGCGGAAGCGGAGCATCCAAGCGAAAGTGAGCGATCGCGATACCGCCCGTGGTATGGATCCCAAGCGGATAATTTCCAGGCTTGGCGTCAGGCGGGATGCTCAGGTCGACAAAGAGGTACGTGCCTGCATTGTTCACCCAAACGCGGCTGGTTGCCAGGGCCGATGGGGCAGATACGGCCGCACCGGTCAGGCCGCTGCCGTGAATCAGAAGACGCACGGGGTTCAGCGAATGGCCCGGCCACCAATTCGGCGGCTCGACTTTCGAAACAACCGGCGCGGCTCCTTTCAACACGGCGCTGACGAAAAGCAAAAGCGCTGGAGCGGCGATAAGGGTTTGGCGTCTGGCTGGCGCGATCACTTACGGCTCGATTTGCGCGACATAGGACCCGTGCGCCGGAAGAGTCACATGCGAGACGTCTGCCGGATTGGCGTTTGGGAAGGAGGAGGCGAGAGTTCGTAAGTGTTTTCCCTGAATACCGTGAGATTGAAGATCAAAGCTCAACGTTTGCGGCCGGCCGGTGAAGTTACAAGCAATGAGAACGGCCTTGCCGTCGGCGGTTTTGCGAAGGAAGGAGAGGACGTCGTTGTTGTCACTAGCGATAAGTGCGAATTCGCCGCTTCGCAGTTGCGCGCTGTCCTTCCGTAGCTGAATCAGCTTCTTGAAATAGTTCAGAACCGAACCGGGCTGACTCTCTTCGGCGGCCACATTGATCGTTTTGAAGTTTGGGTTGATCGGAAGCCAGGGGCGTTGGGCAGTACTGAACCCCGCGTCGACGCTATTGGTCCATTGCATCGGGGTGCGCTCTTCGTCGCGGCCCTTTTCTTTCGGCCAGCCAAGTTTCCCGATCGGGTCCTGCACATCTTCGATCCGCTTGGGAGGATTGTCGGTCATTCCCAGTTCTTGTCCGTAATAGATCAGGGCGGCACCACCGGGTGCAAGCAAAATGGTCGCGATCAACTTGGAAATTTCAGGATCTTCCTTGCCGTCTGCGTAACGGTTCAACACGCGCGGATTATCGTGGTTCGCGAAGACAAGCAGTGGCGGCTGGCCGTTGATCTTTGTTTCGGCGTCATTCAATTTGGCGCGGAAATCGGCGACCGATAGCTTATTGATAAAGCCGACCTGCGTATCCATGGGTAACTGCAGCTCGTCGTTGTTCTTGCCATACATTTTGGCGAGCTGCTGCACATTCGGCAAATAGGTTTCGCCGATCAGGATGGCATTGTAGGGTTCGACAACTTTTCGCAATTCTCTCAAGACTTCGTGCACTTCGGGAAGGTTGTCGGTGTAGATGCGGGATATATTTTTGTCGCCGTAAGCATTGGTGCCGCTGAGGTAGGGCTCATCCTTCAGAGCGATATCTTCAAACAGGCTGGTGATGGCGTCGAGACGGAATCCGGCGACACCTTTGTCCAGCCAGAAGCGCATCTGGGCGTACATGGCCTTCCGGACCTCCGGATTGCGCCAATTCAGGTCCGGCTGCTGCTTATAAAACGCGTGGTAATACCATTGCTTGCGGGCGGGAACGTAAGTCCAGGCCGAATGGCCGAAGATGGATTGCCAGTTGTTTGGAGGCTGGCCATTCGGCTTGCCGTCGTGCCAGATATACCAGTTGGCTTTCGAGTTTGTTTTCGAAGACTGCGATTCGATGAACCAAGGATCCTGATCGGAAGTGTGGTTCAGAACCATGTCCATGATCACGCGAAGGCCGCGGCGTTTCGCTTCGGCCATCATGCGATCGAAATCGGCCATGGTGCCATACTGCGGATCGATTGCTTCGTAGTTCGAGATATCGTAGCCGAAATCGACTTGGGGGGAGGGATAAATCGGCGTCAGCCAGAAGGCATCCACGCCGAGTCGCTTCAGGTAGTCGAGATGTTTGGTGATTCCGTTGATGTCGCCGATTCCGTTGCCGTCAGTGTCGCCGAAACTGCGCGGATAGATCTCATAGATCACTGCATTGCGATACCAATTGCGGTCGGTGGCGGGCGCGGCGTTTGCAGGTCGCGCAAAGAAGGAGGCGGCAACCAGGAGTGAGGCCGAAGCAAGAGGGCGGAGGCAGCGCATACGAGTTCCTGTCCTGAAACTGTATCGCGAAGGGCGTTGGAGTTCTGAGACCGAAACTTTCGAGTTATAGGCGTGAATCACCCTAAGCTAAAAGCATGCGCACAGCGCAGTATTGGATTAACCACCTGAAGCTGCAGCCCCATCTTGAAGGCGGCTTCTTCCGCGAGACTTACCGGGCTCCGCTGGT
>JAFATG010000346.1 GCA_019244055.1 Acidobacteriaceae bacterium
AGGGCCTGATCACGGCTCTGCATCACTCGCATCTCGGCGTCGAAGAGTCCATTTTCGAAGCCATTGCTGGAGCCTATGCCGCCGTGTTGCCCGAAGATCGCGCCCGCGGTGTCGCCCTGATCGATATCGGAGCGCAAACTACTCAGATCGCCGTCTACGATGGCGACGCCCTTCTGCTTGCAACCTCGCTGCCCGTGGGCGGCGATCATTTCACGCGCGACGTTTCTTGGCTGCTCAAGGTCAACTACGACGACGCGGAAAACCTCAAACGCGAGTACGGGTGCGCGTTGACCGGAACAGTCTCCGATAACAGTCTGGTCGAAATCCCGTCCGCCGAAGGCCGCGCTATGCGCGAAGCGGCCCGCAGACAGTTGAATGAAATCCTGGAAGCCCGCGCCGAACAGATCTTTGAGCGCGTCTACGCCGAAATCCTGCGCGTTGGCATGGAGCAGTCGCTCCTCGAAGGCGCAGTTCTTACTGGCGGCGGTGCCCTCTTGCCCGGCATGTGCGATGTTGCCGAGCGAATCCTGAATTGCCAGGCCCGTAACGGCTTGGTCACTGGCCTTGAGGACTGGCCGCGAGAGTTGGATAACCCCATTTGGACAGCAGCGGCCGGTCTGGCGATGTACTCCGGCAGATTGAAACTGAAGCGCGATTGGAAACGCGCCCCCACAGGTTTGGCCAAACTGGCCTTGAGATAGGACACCGTACACAGCGAGGAACTAATGTCAACAGCAGAGGATTTGAAATTTCTGATCGAAGAAGAATTGGATTTGGGCACCCGGATTAAGGTGATCGGCGTGGGAGGCGGCGGTTCAAACGCCGTCGGCCGGATGCTTCAGGAAGCGTTGGGCGGAATTGATTTCTATGTATTAAACACCGATAAACAGGCGCTTGCAGCCTCGCCCGTGGCGAACAAACTCGCCATAGGAAAGAAGCTCACCAGCGGCCTTGGCGCCGGTTCCGATCCAGCCATCGGGCGTCAGGCGGCGCTCGAAGATACCGAAAAGATTATCGAAATTCTTGAAGGCGCCGATATGGTCTTCGTCACCGCGGGGCTCGGAGGTGGCACTGGGACAGGTGCTGCGCCCGTGGTGGCTTCGCTTGCAAAAGAGTTGAACGCGCTCACGGTGGCAGTGGTCACAAAGCCGTTCTCCTTTGAGGGACCGCGCCGGATGAGGCAAGCCGAGCGCGGTCTCGCCGAACTGGCCGGCAGTTGCGACACCGTCATCAGCATTCCCAACGAAAAACTCCTCGGCCTTGCCCCAAAAGGAACCAGCTTTATTCAATCCTTCCGCATGGCCGACGATATCCTTCGTCAGGCTGTCCAAGGCATCGCCGACATCATCACCACTCCTGGCCTGATCAATCGCGATTTCTCCGATATCAGGACCATCATGGTCGGAATGGGTTACGCCATGATGGGAACCGCCGTGGCTTCCGGCGAGAATGCCCCGGTCGAAGCCGCCCACAAAGCCATCAACAGTCCGCTGATGGAGGAAGGCGGAGTGCTTGGCGCGCGTGGCGTGCTCATCAACATCACCGCTTCCAGCCAGTTGGGGATTCATGATGTGAACGAAGCGTGCAACCTCATCCGCACTGCAACCCAGAACGATGACGTGCAGATCAACTTTGGAATCGTCCTCGACGAGAAGATGTCGGATAAGGTGAAAATCACGGTGATCGCGACAGGGTTCCAACGCGACTCGCTGCCCGAAATCGACCGGCGCGGTCCGCACTTCCCGTTCACGGCATCGAGCATCCCGGATCAGCATGAGGTCCCCGCTCCCGCTCCAGCACCCGAACCGCCCGTGGTTGTCCAAACCGCGGAGCCGGAACCAGACGAAGAGATGCATCCGGTCGATGACTATGATATGCCGGCGATTCTGCGGAAACAGCGCCGGCTCGTACAGTAGGGTTCCGATCGATCGACCTTGGGTCCACCTATGGCCATGAAGACGCCAAGGGCGGATCTTCAAATCCGCGCCGACGCCCACGTCTGGCTTCTTAGCGTCTTCACCGGAGCGTTTTTTAACCACGGGCTGGTAGCACCACATTCTGCGGAGTGAAGCCTCTTGAAAGGCGCCGTCATTTTACGAAACGAACCCAATGCGCGCGATCCGACCGCTGATCTCGTTTTTGCGAAACGAACCCAAATCGGCTTTCGCCGCTCGGAATAGCGCGCGTCTGGACGCCTTTCACTGAAGATGTGAAATAGAAATCGCGCTTAATCCTGGATGGCGAGCCACTGATGAATCATGCCCTTGATTGCAAAAGCCGAGCGCCCGCATTCCATTGGAGCTCACAATTTCTTCTCAAGGGCTGCCCGCTTGACTTGCCGCCGCCGCACCATTATTTGCCGAAAAAGCATTCATCACAGCGCGCGCGATGTCCTCATCGAAACCGGTCTTCAGAACGACCTGTTTGGGTGTCGCAGACTCAAATTCTTCGAGGCTCGGGAAACTCTTCTGGAGGGAGGCGACTTCTTCCGGGCTAAGCCGCATCTTCTTCTCCTGCAGTTTCCGCTCGATGTACTGAGCGCTCGTGTAACGAGTGTGGGATCGACTCGTAAGGCCGGTGAGTTCCGACAGGCTACTCAATCTGGTTCTCAGATCGTTAACAAGAAGGCGTACCTTTTCTTCACTGCTCGCCGTTGCAACCAATCCGTACTCCACGTAGAGCCTGCCTTTGAGATCGCTCGGAACGTCGGCTTCTTTCTTATCCTTCTTATCCACTTGCCGCTTCAGGACGAAGACCGGCCTTTGCGCTGGATCGCTCTCGACCATACCCAGTTCCATCATCACGTTGGGATTGAGCCCGCTGATGTCCGCCAGAAATGCATCAGCCAAATACATGTGGGCCTTCACGTTGTCGAGGAGGTTGGGCGCAAGCGTCGAATCCCGAGCCAACGTGATTTTGAACCAATACGGGTCATCTTCGAGCACGGCGCGCAACGCCTGCTCCACGATTTTGCTCTGCTCGGCGAAGGGCATAATGATGAAGATGTGAATCGGGGAATTCGGATCCGCTGGACGTGCGATCGGCTTAGGGCGGTCCAAGTCGAATTTGCGCAGATTTCCAATCATCTCGGCGAACCTTTCGCAGAAGCGAAAGAGAGAAAGGGCGCTCTTTCCGCCGGCCGCCGCCGCGTCCTTGGCTGCCCCTAGATGCGCTTGCAAAGTCGTGTAGTCTACTCGCGGAGTGGGTTGGCCATACAAGAGGGCGCTTGCCAGCTTTGCCGCACTGGGCAGGACCTCGAGCATTCCGCAAAAAGCCCCGCTGAGATTATAAGCGTCGGCAGCAATTGCCAAGCCAGCCGCTTGGGTCAGCAGCGCTCGTGCTTCCCGCGCAGTGCGGGCCAGATCGCCTTCGGCCAGCATGTCCTGGAAGGAGAACGCCCCGAAATCCGACTGGGCTTTGAAGAACTGGAAGCAGGCGCGCCAGAGCTTGGCCATACCGAGGTAATAGAAGTGCATCGGCGTGCCTTCGGTGAGGTACTTGTGCGCGAAAGCCTCGGCTTTGGTGGACGCAGCCTCGCTCAGCACCTGCGCCTCTGAAAAGTTCATCATCTGCGCGGCCTGAAGTGTCCCGAGACCAAGGCTTCCGCATGTGATGTCGTCGATCAGGGGAGCGTACTTCAAACTGAGTCGGGGATCTTTTGCAAGCAGTCGTTGCGCATCGGTTATCAGCTTCTGCCCTGCCCCGAAGTTCTGTTGCCGCAACTCGACGTTCGCTTGCGCTACCATCTGGAGACCCTTGCAGACGTCGGCCCAATTAGTCACTCCGGCTTGCGCAAACTCGTCGCTCGCTTGTTCTAGAACCACTGCCGCGGTTCCGAAGTCGGCTGTGGAAACAGCGTAGGCCCCTTGATTCTGCAGACAGAGCCCGACGACCAGGCTCCTCACAACGGGAAATTCAGGTTCCTGGCTGAAGCGATCGAGCTGTTGTAGCGCTTCTTCAAAATGCTGGTACGCGGGGCCAGGCTCATCGGGCGCGCTGTCCAAGACGCGATCAAAAAAAGCTTTCAGATTCTCGGGTGCGTTTACGGCAACTGCCGAAACAGAGTCGTCGTCCATAACTGCCTCCTGCCTATCGTATGGTTGAGTGAGTATATCACCGGGCCGGCACTGCTGAAGCGGTGCGTGGAGGGGCGGGTATTTGTCGACTTGACGCGCAGGACGCTGCGATTCGGGCCTTATCGCCTTCGCAAAACAGCAAGCACCAGGAAATCCTCCTCAGCGCACCTCGGAAATAAAGCCCTTTTCACACTGGCTAAGCGAGTGTCCATAAAAGAGCAGTGAGTTCATGTCAGATGAATTCTGATGGCAAGAGTACGCTAATAGAAATCTTCAATCTCTAAGCCGTCGCGCCCCAAACTGGCGCTAATGTAGCAAAGTATGGGGATCCGAGTTGACCTCGCCATAATCAGCCTGTTGCTGCCATTGGCAGCAGTGTTACTGAGCGTTGGATGCGGAGGTTCCTCCTCCCAGCAAGTCCAGATCGCACCCACGGTTCCTGCTCCCCCTCCCCAGACCAACACGAACGTGCTGACGTATCACAATGACATAGCACGAACGGGCCAGAATTTGACAGAAACCGTTCTGACTCACGCCAACGTGAACTCGTCCTCCTTCGGAAAGCTCCTCTCCGTTCCCGTGGATGGGAAGGTCGACGCGCAACCTTTGTATGTCTCGCAGGTGGTTTTTGCGGGTCAAGGCACCCGTTCCGTTGTCTATGCCGCGACCGAGCACGATTCGGTCTACACGATCGACGCGAATACCGGTGAGGTTCTGTGGCGGGTATCGCTATTGGGTGCTGGAGAGAGTCCCTCTGATGATAGAGGTTGCTCGCAGGTGACTCCTGAAATCGGGATCACCGCCACGCCAGTCATCGACCTCACTGCCGGGCCTCACGGGACCATTTACGTAGTGGCAATGAGTAAAGATGATAGCGGTAACTATCACCATCGTCTGCATGCCTTGGACATCACAACCGGACAGGAGGAATTCGCCGGTCCAATGGATATAGCCGCCACCTATCCGGGCTCTGGCGATAACAGCAGCAATGGCCAAGTTGTCTTTGATCCAAAGCAATATAAAGCCCGTCCGGGCCTGCTTCTGCTCAATGGAGTTGTGTACACAGGCTGGGGATCGCATTGCGATTTCCGTCCGTACACAGGCTGGTTGATCGGTTACGAGCGATTAACTCTCAAGCAGGTGCGAGTATTCAATTTTGCTCCTGAGGGGAGTGAAGCTGCCCTTTGGAATTCAGGTGGTGGGATCGCCGCCGATTCCGTCACTGGGCGGATCTTTGTTGCCGTTTCGAACGGTACCTTCGACACAAATCTCGATGCAAAGAGCTTTCCCGATAAGCGCGATTTTGGAAATGCATTTGTCAAGCTAAACACGGCGAATGGCCAATTGACTCCAGAAGACTACTGGACAATGAGTAACACTGTCGCCGAATCCGCTCAAGATCAGGATCTCGGATCTGGGGGCGTGATATTGCTGCCAGACCTGCAGAACGCAGCCGGACAAGTGACTCAGCTTGGAACAGCCGCCGGCAAAGACGGGCGGCTTTACGTGTTTAATCGAGGGAACATGGGCAAGTTCAACCCGCAGAACAACAATGCGCTGTATCAGGAGCTTCCTGCAGCGCTTGGCGGGCCTGTCTTCGCCTCTCCAGCATGGTTCAACGGAACTGTTTATTATGGCGCTGTCGGAGATAGCATTCGCGCGTTCAGTGTGAATGGGGCCATGTTGGAATCTCAGGCCGTATCGAGCACTGATACTTTGTTCGGGTACCCGGGCGCGACACCGTCAATTTCAGCGAACGGAACTAGTGACGCGATTCTGTGGGCGGTCGAAAACGCGAATCCCGCTGTTTTGCATGCCTACGATGCCACCAATCTTGCGATGGAGCTCTACAACAGCAAACAAGCCAATTCCAGCCGCGATCTGTTTGGCCCTGGTAACAAATTCATCACCCCAACCATTGCTGATGGGCGAGTTATTGTTGGCACGACGAACAGTGTCGCTATTTTTGGTCTGATCAAGTAAACTGCTATTCCGATTAACTATGGCTGTCGGCGCATGCTCTAAGGGAATCTAGGCGTGTCAGAACTGCCCGGCGCCATAACGCTTTCAGCCGGGACCGAACTGGCATAGAATGCGACGTTAGGAGATGCTATGCCGACCTACATTGTCATGTCCAAATGGACTTCGCAGGGGCTTCAAAACGTTAAGCAGAGTCCTTCCCGGCTGGATGCAGCGCGGAAGGCTTATGAATCCGCAGGTATTAAAATGCCGCATTTCTGGATGGTCACCGGCCAGTACGACATGATCGCGGTTTTGGAAGCTCCCGATGATGTAGCGGTCGCAAAAGCGATTCTGGTCTCTAGATCTCAGGGAAATTTCATCACTGAGACCTGCCGTGCGTTTACAGAAGACGAGTACAAGGGGATTATCGATAACCTGGCTTGATGCTCACAGATGCATCGTGGGCTGCGAACAAGCATCAAGTCCTAAGGCGGTCAGAGTCTTAAGCATGCCGTTCTGATCGATTTTGGTCGGATCATTGCAACCCGAAACCAATCTCGCCTGGATCACAAGCCCCCGATGCTTCTTTGTGTCCGAATGATACGCGTTTTGGCCGCCCTAAGGCTGCAAGGTCTACTCGGCCCAAGAAAATGTTCAGGCCGAGACTGGTGTTTGCGGCTGATGCAATTTCAATGGAGGCGCCTCAGATCGGGAGGCGACTGGTTTTTGCAGGAGACCAATCACACAGTGATACAGTCGATTGCGCACTTCGAAACGGGCTGACGCACGCGTGACGTAGCGTACGACAATCTCGATTCCGTAGGCGCCGGGGCGCAGGCTTACTGCTGGGTCAGCAGTGAACCGGCTCAACTCGTTCTTCCGCGTAACGTGCTTCCACTCTTCTTCCGCCTGCCGGGCCTCCTGTTCCGTTTCCTTCACCACAGCTTGATAGATGAGCTCGATTACGGCGTAGGCATCCCCAGTCGAGGGAATGCTGAACATGATCTCATCCCACATCCACTGCCCGGTGGTGGAAAAGTTAAAGTATTGGCCTTTGATAGCAAAGCTATTCATAAAGGTCACGCGACGCCCAGTGGGGTGGCCCTTATCCGTCCAGTTCCCGGTTTCGAGCAGGGTGGTGCGGAGGAGTCCGACGTCGACGACCTCGCCTCCAACGCCGTTGATCTCTACCCAGTCGCCGACCCGGATACCATTCTTACCCATCAGGACGAACCAGCCGAAGAAGGCAAGTATGAAGTCCTGCAGGACCACTGTCAGCCCGGCCGTGGTGAGGCCAACAATGGTAGGCATCTGGCGCGGCATTCCAAAAACAATCACCAGGATCAGCAGGAGGCCGATAATCTGTATACCCAAGGTGAGGAGGATACGCCAGGTATACATGCTGCGCTGGTCGACCTCAAGGCGCCGTACGAAATACCGCGCAAGGGTATCGAAGAAGATCACGCAAAGGAGAATAAACGCAATCAGCGCAAAGGATTGCAGTAGCAAATGCAGCACGATGCGATGCTGCAGAAGCACCTGAGCGGACCATTTGCCGTAAACGGAGGCGAGCTGTTGTTCGGTTTGGATACGGTCGTCGTAGATGCTGAGAAGCTCGCCCTGCGCGGTTCTGCTCAACAGTGCGCTAAGCATGGACGCCTTGTCTGGCGGGGGAGCCGGTGCAGTGCTTGGGCTGACCTGTGGTGAATTAGCGATAACTGGGGAGGCGCCTGCGCTCGCCTGGTTCTCGAGCTGGTCGTGCTGAGCAGTGAGCGCGACCGCATCTGCTTGCATTTCATGGAGGGCCTGCTGGATCAGCTCGTAGCGTGTACGTTGATCTAGCCAAGCCCTCAGGCGTGTAGCAACCGTCCCTTCTTGCCGAGCCGAAACGAGAGCGACGGGTTGGGGGCTGCGAACCTGAGCATCGTAATTACGCATGGCGGCCTCATGCGCGGCGAGCTGCTGCTGAATCGTGGCGCGCTCATCACCTACAGCACGAGCCAAATCTCGCTGGGCATCGGCCAGTTCATCCGAATCGAGGCCGAGCTGGGCTTTTGCTATAGCGAGATCGTCCGCGCCCGAGGGCGCCGCACGCCGGGCCTCCGGAGCGGGAGATTGCGTGAGTTTCTGGACGGCAGCTTGGTCCTCTTTCACGATCTGCTGGAGATGCTCGATTTTCCGTGACAGAGTGAGCGCCGCGCCAGTTAGCCGACGGGGTTTTGCCCCGGCTCTACGGAGAGCTGAAGCGAAAGCCTGGTCGACTTCATGGTCCGCCAAACGCTCGGCGTCACGCGCGTATTCGATCTCCTCCGCCGTAACGGCCAAAGCCGCAAGGGCCTGTGCCGTCTGCCAGGGGCGCACATCGACAGGCGCGTTTTGAGTGACGGCACTGGGTTTATTGGCTCCTCGCTTGAAAAACGGAAGGCTACTCATAACGTCGCGCGTGGTCCAGGAGAGGACCAGGCACAGAACAACAACGGCGAGCAGGGCGAGACTAACTATGAACCTCAGCCCGCTAAGAATGCGGCGGCGATGAATGGCATCCGAAGCTTGCGTGGCTGGGTTCGTTGCCATAGATCGATTTTCACAGGTCGACGGGTCGTGTGCGACATCGCGGAAGCATGCACTCAATCAAGGAGGCACCCTGCGCACCATTAAGCCGCTGAAATTTGAACGCGCCAACTAGAGAAATCCAAGTGGCCACCATTATCA
>JAFATG010000021.1 GCA_019244055.1 Acidobacteriaceae bacterium
GCTTTGGTCGCGTCCTGTATACTCTTCGCCTCATCAATCGTGACATCGGAAAACGTGACATTTGCCTTGCGGGCGCTCTCTTTGAGCCGGTCGGCATCCGTGCTGGCTTTGTTGTTAAAGGCGTCCTGCTGCTGGACTTGCACCACCAAATAGGTCCCGCCGCGCAGATCGAGACCCAGATGGATGTTCCGGTTCCAATTCGCAACCAGGGCAGCTTTACTGGTCGGCAGACCGATGATGCCGTAGATGCAAACCAAAATGACGGCAATAATGAAAAAAAACTTGAGGCGGAAATTACGTTTCATTGCAAATGGATGGGCGAGGCTGCTGGCACGCTACTTCTTGGCCGATTCGTCCGCGCCGACGACACTCGTTACTGACGACCTGGCCACCTGAATCTTAAGGTTATCCGGCTTAATTCGCAGTATTAGCGTATCATCGTTCACCGTAACGATGGTCCCGATGATACCACCGCTTGTCAGAACGGTTTGGCCATTTTGCAGTGTCTTGATCATCTCTTTCTGGTTCTTCTGTTGCCGCCGCATGGGCATGAAGACCAGAAAATAAAAGATGGCGACCATTAGAACGATTGGCAGAATGCCACTGAGAAAACTACCAGAGGCAGAGGGGGCAGCAGCTTGCAGGAGCAGAATCAATAAAAAGGACGACATGTGATCTTGTCTAATGTATTCGACCGAGCTCCTGACAAGGCGGGGTGCTAATCAGTCCCGGATCAAACCAGCTCACCTCCAAATTGGCGGGCAAAAATAGGAATTAGGGCAACCCGGCAGACGGGATTTACTCGATCAGGGATCGTTCGAGGCCCGAACCTCCGGCTCAAGTATCGAGCCGCTTCGGAACGATCTCAACAATTCAGGGAACGTCCCCACCATGATAGACTGCCTGACCCGCCTTATCAACTCAAGGTAGTATCGGACGTTGTGAAGGGTGGCCAAGGTAGAAAACAGAATCTCTCCCGCCTGGAACAGATGCCGCAGATAAGCTTTGCTGAATGTCCGGCAGGTGTAGCACCCGCATAACGGATCCAGCGAGCTGTCGTCTTCCAGGTATTGCGCCTGCTTAATGACAACTTTTCCCTGTGACGTGAATAGATATCCGTTTCGGGCATTCCGGGTCGGCAGAACGCAATCCATCATGTCTATCCCTTGAGCCACATATTCCGGCAGTTCCTCAGGCATGCCGACACCCATTACGTAGCGCGGGCGATCGCGCGGAAGCAGCGGTGCAGTCACACCCACTATTTCCTGGCTCAGTTGACGCGGCTCGCCGACCGATAATCCGCCAATAGCGTAGCCGGACGCGTTCAATTCCGACAGGGCCTCGGCACAGGCAGTGCGCAAGTCAGGATACATCGAGCCCTGCACGATCGGGAAGAGGGTGCAATCGAAACCTTTCTCGCGCTGTAAATAATGGGCATACCCCGCCTGAGCCCACCGGACCGTTCGCCGCATAGAAGCAAGCGCGGCCTCGTGAGTGGCAGGGTATGACAAGCATTCATCGAGCGCCATGATGATATCGCTGCCGAATGCGAGCTGAACATCGATCACACTGGTGGGCGAGAAAAAGTGCGCATCACCATTCAGATGAGAGCGAAACAGGACGCCTTCTTCGGTGACCTTCCGCAGCGTGTCCAGGCTGAACACCTGGAAACCGCCGGAATCCGTGAGAATGGCCCGCGGCCACGCCATAAAGCGATGCAAGCCTCCCAGCCGCTCAATCCGCTCATGTCCGGGTCTCAGGAACAGATGATAGGTGTTGGCCAGCAGGATCTGGCAGTTCAGATCGCATTCCAGTTCCCGCGGGCTGAGGCCCTTGACCGTTCCTTGAGTTCCAACCGGCATGAAAACAGGCGTTTCGATCGTGCCATGCGCGCTGTGAAGTACCCCGGCTCGGGCACCCGTTTCCGGACAGGTCGCCTGGATTTCGAAGCGAAAGGCGGACATGGCTGACTTCATTGTTGCCGAGGGCAGGTTGCGGGCCGAGCGGGCTTTTCGCGTTAAAATCGCGAAATATGACTCGGAAGCGACAAATGGCGTTCGCGGGTGCGGGCCTAGCCATCCCCGAGCGTCAGATCATGGAGTAATTTCCTCACCAATTCCCTCGCGACTTTCCCTCTTTAATGGCTCTGCGCTTCTACAACACGCTCACGCAGGAATTGCAGGATTTTCGCCCCTTGGAGGACGGTAAGGTCCGGATGTACACTTGCGGACCTACTGTCTACAATTTTGTCCACATCGGCAATTTCCGCACATTCACGTTTCAAGACATTCTGCGCAGATGGCTCCAATATCGCGGTTATCACCTGAATCACGTGATGAATGTTACCGATGTGGACGACAAGATCATTGCGAATGCGGCACGCGAGCAGAAATCTCTCGAAGAGTACACATCCGTCTACACCAAAGCATTCTTTGAAGATGCTGCGACACTACGTCTGCAGCAGCCCGAGCACGTAGCTCCGGCGACGAAACATATTCCCGCCATGATCGATTCAATCGAACGGCTCGTGGCAAAAGGGTACACGTACACAAACGACGGATCGACTTATTACCGAATTTCTGCCTTTCCCGATTACGGAAAGCTATCGCATAACGATTTCAGTGGTATCCGCTCAGGAGCACGCGTTGATATGGACGAGTACGATAAGGCGGACGCCCGCGATTTCGTCCTATGGAAAGCTCGTAAGGGTAACGAACCATTCTGGGAAACTCCTTTCGGCGAAGGGCGGCCCGGCTGGCACATTGAATGTTCAGCCATGGCCATGAGTTACCTGGGCGAGACACTCGATATCCATGCCGGCGGCGTAGACCTCATTTTCCCTCATCACGAGAACGAGATCGCACAATCAGAGGCGATCACGGGAAAGCCGTTTGCAAGATTCTGGCTGCACGCGGAGCATTTGCACATCGAGAGTCAGAAGATGTCCAAATCGCTCGGCAATTTTTATACCTTGCGCGACCTTCTTGGCATGGGATTTCACCCCGAGTCGATTCGGTATCTGCTTGCCTCGGTGCCATACCGCAAGAAGCTGAACTTTACTTTCGAGGGCTTGAAGATGGCAGCAAAGAGCATCGAGCGGCTGCGGGATTTCGAGCTGCGGCTCACCTCTACAAGGCTTCCTCCCGGCAGGGGCGAAGCAATTGCCGCGAGATCACAGGAAGCAATCCGCAGCTTCGAAGAGGGAATGGACAACGACCTCAATACGGCCGAGGCTCTCGCGGCGATTTTCGAATACGTTCGAGCCATGAATTCCGAGATCAACGAGGGCCGGTTCAAAGAAGAAAACCGTTGGGATGCCGCGCGTGTACTGGAAATCTTCGATCTCATCTTCGATGTGCTCAAGCCTAGCGACATTGCTTTGACGGCCCAGGTTAACGGCAAGGGCGAGTCGGTCTCGCTAACCGACGCAGAAGTGGAAAGCTATATCGAGGAGCGATCGGCCGCTAAGAAATCACGGGATTTCGCGCGCGCGGACGAAATTCGTGCGCAGCTACAGGAGAGAGGGATCACGCTGGAAGATACGAAAGACGGGGTCCGCTGGAAACGGAAATGAAATTCGAATCGGAAGTCGTTCATGCGGGCGACAGAAAACGCGTGCCGGGCCAGATGGTTCCTTCAACTACCCCCATTCATCTGGGCACAACGTACTTCTATGATTCGGCAGCCACTTTGGACCGGGTCCTGGGAGACGAGGAAGACGGATTCTGCTATTCGCGGTATGCCAACCCGACCAACGTGGCCCTGGAAGAGCTTTGTACGACTCTGGAACGGGGTCATGGAGCGCTGGCAACTGCGTCGGGAATGGCCGCCATTCAGATCGCGTTCCAGGCGGCTTTGATCGATCGGCGGCACGCGGTCCTCGCATCAAATTCAGTGTACGGAGCGACCATCGGACTGCTCGACCAGATCTTCTCCCCGTTCGAGGTGCAGATTGCTTACGTGGATATCTGCGATATCGCTGCTGTCGAGAAGGCAATTCGCAATCAGCCGCCCGGCTGCATTTTCCTCGAGAGCATTTCCAATCCGCTGCTCCGAGTGGGTGACATGAAGAAACTGGCTGCTTTGGCGCAATCGGCGGGCGCTGCCCTGGTCGTCGACAACACGTTCGCCACGCCCATGCTGGTCCGGCCATTGGAACTGGGTGCAAACATCGTTGTCCATAGCGCGACGAAATACCTCGCGGGACACGGGGATGTGCTCGGAGGCGTGATCGTAGCCGATCAAGCCCATCATCAGAGCATACGAATGCTCTCGCGCATCGCGGGCCCGGTCCTAGGCCCTTTCGAGAGCTATTTGACTATGCGGGGCATCAAAACGCTAGCGCTCCGGTACGGACGCCAATGCCAGAATGCCTTCCGGCTAGCCGAATGGCTGCCGGCGCATCCAAAGGTAGAGCGCGTTTACTATTGCTCCGACCCGCATCATCCCGACGTCTTGAATATCAAGCAGAGCTTTGCGCCGGGCCTGTTCGGGGCGATATTGAGCTTTGAGATCAAGGACGCCATCAGAGACACCGTTCTCAGATTCATGGACCGGCTGAAAATGGTGGTGCCAGGCACTTCTCTTGGCGACGTGCATACTCTTCTGCTCTATCCCGTAATGGCCTCGCACCGGGACGTTTCGCCAAAAATGAGAGAGCGGATGGGCATCCGTGAGAACCTAGTACGAGTGGCTGCTGGCATCGAGGCGGCAGAGGATATCATGGCCGACTTGGACCAGGCTCTCCGGTCCGTCTAGACGGTAGGAGCCAATTATCGCTTGAGGCGCACAGTACCCGGTTAGTTTGTGTTCGCACATCAAAGAAAACGAATACAGGTTCTTTTTGCAATCGTTGACGCGTGCCTGACCTGGATCGCGTTCGGCCTCGCTTATTGGACGCGCACGAGCCTGAAGCTGGAGCTGCCCTTCTTCCTGCGGCCCCGGCCATTCATTTTGCTGGCTGGGTTTTGTATCGTCGTTTGGGTCGCGTGGGGGAGCTTGCAAAAAGTTTACGAATATCTGGAGGCGGCTAGTCCACGGAGAATTTTCGCCCTCACGCTTCGGCAGTGCGTGGTGGGAACAATTGCTGTCATTCTATTCCAGTATCTGCTCCGGCTCGAGCACCCTGTCAGCCGCAGTTTCATCGCTCTTTTCTTCTTCTACATCCTCGCCTTGTTGTTACTTTTCCGCCTAAATGCGCGGCCCATTATCGGGCTGTACCAACGGGAATTCGGAAAGGCCTACCACGTGGTGATCGTCGGACCTAAAGACAAAACGGCACGCCTCGAGCACCTTCTTTGCCACGGTTCGCCTTTTCGTATCGAGATCGCCGCCCGTCTGAACGAGGAAGAGTGCGCAGTGCGCCTTCCCAACCTGCTTGCCAATCGCATTGTTGACGAAGTGATCTTCAACGTGGATAGCAATCAGCTCGCGGCACTCGAGGATGTTTTCCTCCGGTGCGACGAAGAAGGGATTCGAACGCGGGTTGCGATCGACTTCTTCCCGCATGTGAATAGCGACATTACTCTCGATCGCGTCGGCGACGCACCGTTGCTTACCTTTTCAGCCGCTCCACTCGACGATCTCCGGCTGGTTCTCAAGCGCTTTTTCGACCTGGTCATCTCTACGACCGCGCTGATTTTCCTGGCGCCCTTCATCGCCGTTGTTGCAGTGTTGATCAAACTCACGTCTAAAGGCCCGGTGATCTATAGCCAAACCCGTTGCGGGTTGAACGGCCGAAAATTTAGGATGTTCAAGTTCCGCTCCATGGTGGTGGATGCAGAAGAACGGCGGAATGCGTTGGAGCATCGGAGCAAGCGGCAGATTGCGTTTAAAGACCCGAACGATCCACGCATAACGCGAATCGGGCGCTGGCTGCGCAAATTCTCGATTGATGAGGTGCCTCAGCTCTACAACGTATTGAAAGGCGACATGTCCATAGTTGGCCCGAGGCCTCCCTTGCCCGATGAAGTAGAGAAATACGAGCGCTGGCAGAAGCGGCGGCTGCGCATGCGTCCCGGGCTTACTTGCATTTGGGCCGTGTGCGGCCGGGATCACATCGATTTCGAATCCTGGATGCGGATGGACATTTCCTATATCGAAAACTGGTCTTTGAAACTTGACTGGTCGATCATCTTGAGAACGATTCCCCATGTGCTGGCCGGGAAGGGCGCTCACTAACTGCCCGCTCAACCATGCACCTCTTACCGACTAACGAAGAAGTGATCGGAATGCTGCGCGAAACCGGGGCGCTCCGTGACGGGCACTTTCAATATCCAAATGGGATGCACACGGATGAATACCTCCAGGTGGCGCTCGCCTTCCGCTACTATCAGTACGCGAAGATGCTCAGCGTCGGGCTGAGCCGCCGGTTGCGCGCCGACCCGGAAATCAGGGCCATGGTCAAGGAACTGTCGATCGTGTGTCCGAATACTGGAGGGTTACCGATCGCCTTCGGCGTGTGCGAGGCGCTCCGCGCGCACCAAGTCTACTGGGCCGAACAGGATACCGACGCCTCCCCGATGCGCTTTCGCCAATTCGTCGAGCCGGAAAAAGGCGAAAAGATACTCTTGGTGGACGACATTCTCCGATCCGGCAAGAGGCTGACGGATCTCCGTCTTTTGGTGGAATCGAAGGGCGCGGAGATCGTCGGATTAGCCGTCGCTGTTTACCAACCTAATCCCACCGTCATGAGTTTCGGCAATCTGCCGCTTTTCTATTTGGCAAAGATGGACGCTTCGTATTACAAGGATTCCGCCTCGTGTGACCTCTGCAAGAGAGGCGTTCCGATCGAACGAGTCTGGACCTGAACAGCGCCACCACCGAAGAGAAAAAGTCCTTTCAGACCGCACCTTTGTTCCGAGATTGTTCCCATGATGGGTTCGAACAGAGGCGCGCGGTGGTTCAGACCGGTTTTGGTATCGGCAGTCGTTGTGCCGCTTCTGACGGAAGGCCTTTTAGCTAGCCGGTCCGGCAGCCGTGCGGAGTACATCGGCGGCACGCGAGCAGATATCCCGGCGAACAGTTCGGGGGACATCGAAGTCTCCGACAAGGTTTACTTCATTTTTGTATCCGGCAAGATGCAGGTCAGGGTGCCATACGAGCGAATCAATTTGCTCGAATACGGGCAAAAGGTGGATCGCCGGATTCTGGCCGCGGTCGTTATTTCTCCATTGTTCCTGTTGGCCAAGAAGCGCAAGCATTTTCTGACGGTGGGCTTCCAGGATAACGACGGACAGCAACAGGCCATGGTCTTTCAAGTAGACAAGAACGATGTCCGATTGACGCTGGTGGCCCTTGAAGCTCGCACGGGGCAACAGGTTCAGTACCAGGACGAAGAAGCTCGAATAGCCGGCAAGGGATGAGACGCGCTTGCTGCCTGGTGTTCCTTACGGCCTTCGTTTACGCCAGGATCGCTTACCCTCAGAAATCGGGAGCGCAAACAAGCGTGGACAGCTTACTGACTGTGAAGCGCATCTATGTCGCCCAGTTGACCGGGGGAGTCGCGGCCGATGCCCTCCGAGATCTGATCATTTCGAGCATCGATTCTACAAAGCTGTTCATCCTCACTGACAACGAAGAGCGCGCAGACGCCATTTTGAAGGGCGCAGCGGACGATCGTACATTCACCGATACATTCGATTCCGCTAGCGGAGTCAGCACCAGAGAAAATGGCGGAAAGACGTCCTCCGGTAGCACTGGCATAAGTAGAGCCGGTGGCATCTACGGAGGACTTTCCGTCGGCGACAATGAGGCGCACCACATCAAAGAAAGAAAGCACGAGGCATACGCCACCGTGCGCCTCTGCAACAAAGAGGGTGACGTTCTTTGGTCGACAACACAGGAGAGCTCAGGGGCAAAATTTCGGGGAGCGAGCAATGACGTGGCGGCAAAAATAGCGCGGCAGCTTAGCTTAGACGTCGAACAGGCTCGCCGGGCCGAGGCGGCCCCCACGACCGCCAAGCCTTAATTTGAAAGCGAGATCCTCAGCGCAAGCGACCGAAGTTTCTCGATAAGAGTCGCCATCGACGCGCCTTTCACAATTACTTCGTCCACCAGCTTGCGCTCTTCAGCACGCGCGAAACGCGCGGGATCTGCTCCCGTAAGAACAAATACGTGCAAATTAGAATCAATACTCTTGAGTTCCCGGATCAATCGCCGGCCCGCATCTTCGGTTGGAATGCGCAGGTCGATTACAGCACACTCGGGCCGCTGAGAGGAAACAATGCGGACGGCCGCGCGGGAATCACTCGCTTCGAAGGTTTTAAAGCCGCTCTTTTCCAGCAGCATCCTGCGCAATGTAAGTTGATCGCAATCATCATCAGCGAGAAGAACTTTCATTGAGGCGTCTTCGTTTACCCGGCGAACGCGATATGCGCTATCACAAGTTTTGGCATCGCCTGATTCCAACTGCCCGGCAGATTGTCGAACGGCAAGCGGAAACCGCGAGTCTCATGAGAAGTAAGCGGGGAGCCCTGAAATCGAACAATGGGTACGCGCTCCCGGTAGATTTCCCGGCCGTCGATGCCATAGAACAAGCAATATACGTCGACCGATTGTAGCGGCCGCGGTCCGTTGTTCGTGATCTTGCCGTCGATCTCGACGACCTGCTGTTTCATGAAATTCTCGGCGGCTTTCATACCTACGTCACTTAAGGCCAGATTTCGAACATAAGCACGGGCTTCCGGGGAAGCGCCACTCTCATCCTCGTTCTTCGGCGCCGGTTTCCGCAGATACACAAGGGCGGCGACAAGGCCGATTGCCACAATGATGCAGACGACGCTGGGAACGATGGGAACTTTTTTGCGGATGGAAACCGGCGCTGCCATCTTCTATGAGCCAAGTCTAAACCAGCAGCGCGCGGTCGCCAGTGATTTGCAAAGCAGGTTTAGCGACGCCGCTTGGCGGCACTGCTTTTCTTAGCGCTGCTCTTCTTTGAAGCGGTCTTTCTTGAGGCCCTCTTTGCGGCAGTTCTGCGTCCACCGGTACTACTTGCTTTCTTGCGGGCTGCTGGTCTGGTCTTCTTTGCTGCAGATTTCTTAGGGGCAGCTTTCTTCGCCGCGGGCCGCTTGGCGGCCTTGCTGGCGTTTCGAGCGGAAGTTCCCCGTTTCTTCGCAACGGCGCTGCTACCACGCTTTGATGCATGGCCAGCGCTTTTCCGAGTCGAGGCAGCGGCTGTTTCAGCGCTTATCAGCTTGTTGAAATTGCTCTTCTGCCCTGAAGCTGTTTCGTCCTCATAGACGAGCGCCAGTTTTCGTTCATCAAACTTCTCGAAGAACTGCTCCCAGGTAATCGGCTCCAGAGTGCCTTCTCCGCCGTAACCGGGAAAGTCCAGGCGTAGTACGCCAATGTCGTCCCGCGAACCGGTTCGTTTGACATGGGAGGGCTTAGCCCCACGCTCTTCCGCCCAGTTACGAATCACATCATGATCACTGGTGATCTTCGAAAGATTCGGCATCCGTTCTCCCTTCAACCTGCTGCTTGCGCACGTATCGTGCCACTACACCAGAAGACTATATCTCAGAGAGAAGGTTGCGTGCCTCGAATCGCACGGTTCCAGCGAAACGGAGATAACCTTGGCGAGTCCCACAATTGGCCCTGCTAAGCAACGCGGGACAGAATCCCGAGCAGGCGAGGAGTAAACCACTATGCCAATGTTCCACACTGAATTTAACTCTCTCAGAGATCTGTTCGTCAATCAGATTGAAGATCTATATGACGCGGAGAACCGGTTGACTAAGGCTCTCCCGAAAATGGCGGAGGCCGCTAGCTCCAGCCAGTTAAAACAAGCTTTCACCAGTCACCTTCGTGAAACAGAGGGACACGTGTCGCGGCTTGAAAGGATTTTCGCCGAGATCAACATCGACCCGAAACGCGAGACATGCGAAGCAATGAAAGGCCTGATCTCGGAAGGCGAGGACATGGTAGGTGCCAAGGGCGATCCCGACGTCAAGGACGCGGCCCTCATTGCAGCAGCACAGAGGGTTGAGCACTACGAAATATCCGGCTACGGCACAGCTCGAGCATTCGCGAGACGCATAGGCCTCACTCAAGCAGTGAACCTTCTGCAGCAGACTTTGAACGAAGAAGAGGCTGCAGACCGGAAGCTGAATGATATAGCAGAGTCGTCGGTCAACGTGCAGGCGCAATCGACGGCGAAAGCCACGACAGCAAGGTAAAACTTTGAGCCGGGAGCTTCGTGCTCCCGGCTTCCCTCCTCAAGACTTCACCGCCACAATCCTCAACCGCCGATAGTCGGCAAACCACTTTCCATCACGAAATAGAACCGGCCTCAATTGTTCTACGGTTCTCTGGATCGCCACTATCCGGTCAGCAGCAGGCAGCGCTTCGAAATGGTACGCCTTGAATTGCTCGATCCAATGCTCCATTGCAAACTCTCCTTCCAGCGGAGTTGGCCGGTCAAATAGTTGTGCTGAACGAACTTCTAGTTCGCTCGCCTCCAAAATGGATGAGTACTCGGCGATCGAAGGGTAGAATGTGCGTCTTTCCCACATTTCATCTGGGAAGTAGCGGCGGAGAATAGCGTCGATAGATCGCTCAATTTGCGCAATATTCCCTTTGCCGCCGAGCTCGGCGACGAAGCGGCCCCCTAGTTTGAGGGCTTGCGCAATGCCACTTGCCACGGCGCGTGCATCAAGCATCCAGTGGAGAGCAGCATTGGAGAACACGGCATCGAATTCCGATTCGAATTGCATATGCTCCGCATCTCGGAGCAGAAACTTCAATTGAGGATAGTTCTGGCGGGCTTGGCCGATCATTTCAGGAGAGGCGTCAAGCCCGGTGACCTCTGCGCCGCGTTCTGCTATACGAGCCGTAAGCTGGCCTGGTCCGCAGCCGAGGTCCAGAATGCGTTCGCCTGCGCGGGGATCGAGCAGTTCTATCAAGCCCTCGCCAAACTGCCAAACGAACGAGTGGCGCGCCTCATACAGTTCAGGATCCCAGCGCGTTTGCATTGCAGCTCGACCACGGAGCGTCAGAGTTCCAGCTTGCCCTGAGAGACCATGTCTTTCAGCCGAAATTTTGCACCAACAGACATGGAGCCGAATCGCGTGTAAAACATCATCTCCTTGTCCCGCAGAGTGATCGGGTCTTTTTTGGGAAAGAAGAGATGCAGGGCGCCGGTAGAGGTATCAAACTTTACGTCTTGAGGGGCAAGAGCGTTTTTACCTCTTGGAACCAGACGCGAACTTGCCATCAGCTCTTCCAACATCTGTTCGGGGTTTCGGGAGTCGGTAGTATCGTCGCTGCGCGACTGCGCTTCGGGTGCGCCGACCTCACGATATCTGCCGCCCGGCACGAGACCGACGACCGTGATGATGTAGAACCTTTCTGTTTCTTCTGGCGAATAGGTCTTCTGCCCCGTTTGCTGGAGGGCTTGTCTTATAGGCGTGGCGCTGTCCCAACGAACCAGCACATTGAGGGTTGGTGTTCCGAAGCGATTGTTACGCGTGACTCCTCCGTCCCAGCGAATATCGCCTTGGGGCCGGTTGCCGGCAAGGCCGGACTGCGCAGCGGCTGGCGGCGGTCCAGGATCTGGGGGCTCTTCCTGGGCCAGAGCAAATTTGGCGTGTGCTTGTACAGCCCAGGGCGATTGCGTCAGCAGCTTGTCGGGACTCTCCGGCTGTGCGCCGTGTGCATAGGCAATGAAAACGGAAGCGGCCAGGCAGACGCTTGCCGTCGTAATACGGGTCACCGTTAAAAGGACGAAGGTAAGCGCGGTGAAGTTGCGAAAAGGGGATCATACTCCCCCTCACGGCACCGAAAACAGGAGAGCTTTGCCGATAATGGTAGCCATGCCGTCCAGGCCATCCATGAAATTTGAGGACAACGGCGGCACTTCTTGCAGATGCCGAGATCGCATCGACGCTGCATCAACCGGAAGAGGTCGGTTACGGTTTGCGGAGCGATTTTGATTGCCTCCAAAAGCTCCGCCTCATAGGTAAACATTCTTGCGGCAGGACCAGCCCTGCGGGACAGCTCACCTTTCCCAGCTTCCGGGGCTGGTTGCAGGAGTGCGCTTCAGAGACAATAGTATCTGAGCGGTTAGAGCAACATCTGCGTCATTTTTCTCGTCGTTCTATGTTGGGCAGCGGTAAGAACGTCCTGCGACGAGTGAGTGGCTTAGCTGAAATGAGCAAATCCCCCACAATTCGTCTCCTTCTGGGACTGCTATTCACCCTGGCGGCAGTTATGGGTTTTTCGTGGTATGCCCTACATCAGTTGCACGGGTTACGGAAGCTCCAGACCGACACGATCGATATCAACAGGCACGATTCACTCCTGCTGTTGGCCGTTCTGAACGATGTGAACACGATTGGCCTGAAAGTTCGCGACATGACACAGAGCTCATCCCGCTCCCGCATTTCCGCTTACAGGGCTGAGTTCGACCAGATACGCGCCGACTTGCAATCTACGATCGGCAAAGAGGCCAGCCTGGTGCCCGCAAACCGCCGGGCTGACACACAGGCGGAACTGGTCAAGGCGCTCCAACACTTCTGGCGAAGTTCCGACCTGGTCTTCGCGGCGGCGAGCGTCGGGCGGGAAGCTGCGGCACGAAGACTCGCCTCCACACGGCTCTTTCCAGAGCAAGCGAGGTTGGCCGCGCGTGTTTCGGCACTCTTAGAGCTCAACAATGCCGCCGAGGAGAATGCTGATCAGCAGGTTGCCAAAATTTACGACGGAGTGAAGACAGACGTCTACGCGTTTCTCACGGCTACCATGCTGGCGATCCTGGTAACGAGCCTTTACCTTATCTATTCCAACAGAAAGATCTTCGAACAGATCGAGTCTCTTTCGAGTCAACGCCGCTTTCTGGCGGCGAAACTGATCACCGTGCAGGAGGAAGTGCTTCGGTCGGTCTCTAGAGAACTGCATGACGAATTTGGACAGATACTTACGGCGGTTGGAGCGATGCTGGCTCGAGCGGAGCGAAAGGGAGTTCCAAGCGATTCGCCGCTTCGCACCGAATTAAGCGAAGTTCGAGAGATTACACATAGTACGCTCGAAAAAATCCGGAGCTTGTCGCAGATGCTGCATCCAGCGGTGATCGACGATTACGGGCTGGCAAAGGCCGTGGAATGGTACACCGAAATCTTTCAGCGGCAAACGGGCATTCAGACGAAAGTTGTGGTACATGGCATTCCGATCCGGATTGTCGGACAGTCCGCTATCCATTGCTTCCGCATAATTCAGGAAGCGCTGAACAACGCCGCCAAACACTCTGGTTCAAGATCCGCTGAAGTAGAGATGATTTTTGCCCCGGAAACGCTGATGGTAAGCGTTCGAGATTCCGGCCAGGGCATGACGCAGGAAAAGAATCCGGAAAAGCGCGGGCTCGGGCTGATCGCGATGAGGGAGCGGGCCGAACTCCTGGGCGGCCAACTGGAAATTTATTCGATGCCAAACGCCGGAACGGCAGTTACCCTCTCAATGCCATTGCAACACGATGTCCGGCTGGCGGAGGTTGAGGGACATCAGGTCAGGACCAATGAGATAGTGAGCCAAAGATCATGAGTGAAGAAATCACAGTATTACTCGCAGACGACCATAGCCTGGTGCGACGCGGTTTCCGCCGCATACTCGAGGACGAAGACGGCATGAAGGTGGTGGGTGAAGCCAGCAACGGCGTAGAAGCGATCCGCATGGCCTACGAGCTGAAGCCCAAAGTTGTCGTAATGGATCTTTCCATGCCGGAACTTGATGGAGTTCAAGCGACGAAAGAAATCATGAAGCATCTGCCCGGCACCGAAGTGCTGGTACTGAGCATGCATGCGGACGACAATTACGTTCGCAACGCGTTAGACGCGGGCGCAAAAGGCTACTTGTTGAAGAGCGCGATCGATGTGGATCTGGTGGGCGCCATCCGCTCCGTGGCGGAAGGCAAACGGTTCATGGGATCTGGCCTCAAGTACGTAGCCCAGGAACAGGATGACGAGTTAAAGAAGCTGACCGGCCGAGAGAAGCAGGTCCTTCAGCTCATTGCACAGGGCAAATCGAATAAAGAAATCGCGAGCCTGTTGGATCTCAGCGTGAACACTGTTTCCGTACACCGCGCGAATCTGATGGAAAAAATGAATATCCACCGAACAGCGGAACTGGTTTTATTCGCGATCCGGAAAGGCTTGGTGGCCCCGCAGTAACCGATTGGCGCTCGGTCACCCGCGTACAGGCAGCACGGACCACAAAAAAAATAGCTTGTGCTGGCGCTTATTGAACCTTTTTGGCGGCCTTCGCGTCCGCGACGGCCTTCTTCTGAGCTTGCAGTTCCCGCGCTTTCGCGTACTTCTTCTGGAAGCGATCGACGCGACCTTCCGTATCGACCAGCTTCTGCCGTCCGGTGAAAAAGGGATGGCAATTAGAGCAGATTTCGACGCGCAGGTCGCCCTTATGTGTGGAACGAGTCTTGAATGTCGAACCGCAGGCGCAGATCACATTGACTTCGTCGTAGGCGGGATGAATCCCTGCTTTCATTTTTCTGGGAATCCTTTCAAAAACAGGTGGGTACACCCATTTTACAATGAGTTGGATCGAGACACAAAACCCCGTCCGAGCGCCGAAAAACGCATCAGACGGGGTCTTGCAGGAGCCTTACGGCTTAACTCTAGCTACGTTACGCGCGACGGGGCGGCCGGTCCACAGGAACTGCGGCCTCGTCACTGAACGAAACCTGAACGTACGAACGGCGACTCTAAGAGTCGGCCACCTCGCGCGTGGATTGTATGCTACAGTCACTACCAGAATTCATTTCGACTGGACCACCTCCTTCCTC
>JAFATG010000228.1 GCA_019244055.1 Acidobacteriaceae bacterium
CGCCGTCGCAATAGATGGGCTTCGATTTGAGTACCGCGGCGCTGCCGTTGCCGTCGTGGAGCGGCGATCGTTTTAGCGCAACGGGCTGTGTCCGCGAGATCATGCGCACGCGCGCGCTGACGATTTCAACTGGCCTGCTTGCATCCGAATAGCCATATTTCGAGGCGTGCTTGCGGTGAAAATTCGCTAAATAGTCTGGGCACCAATCGATAGTGACTTCGTAGGCCTGACCCGCGTATCGCAAGTCGACAGATCGCATCGCGGTCGCCTGCACGCCTTCTGCATGCATCTCTCGGCTTCCTGCAGCTTCCAGTTCGGCAAAGTGCTGGTGAAGAGAGTCATCGCCGGGGCGAAGCATGACAGTTCGGGAATAATCACGGATGAGATCCGAAACAAGGATGCCGTAGGCCGAGAGAGCCCCCGGAAAGTTCGGAATCAGGACGGTAGGTACCTGCAATGCGCGTGCAAGAGCGCAGGCATGAAGCGGCCCAGCGCCACCGAAACTGACCAGCACGGATTGGCGCGGATCGTGACCTTGCTCGATCGAAATTTTCCGCAACGCTTTTTCCATATGAGCATTCGCCAGGCGAATAATTCCTTCAGCAAGGACTTCACTGCTGGCAAGATTCCCTCTCACCTGCGCAAATCGAGTGCGCACGCGCTGTTCGTCCAGCATCATCGCTCCGACGAGGAAGTGCTCCGGATCAAGACGGCCGAGGAGCAGATTTGCGTCCGTAACGGTGGGTTCGTCACCCTGTCCGTAGCAGAGCGGACCAGGATCCGCGCCCGCCGATTCCGGGCCCACTTTCAACGCGCCACCACGATCGAAACTCGCGATCGAACCTCCGCCCGCGCCTACTGTGTGAATGTTCAACATCGGCACGGCTACGGGCATGCCTAGCACCCGTGACTCGGTTGTGATCTCGAGTCCGGCATCGGTTCTAACAAAAGCGACGTCAGTCGAGGTTCCTCCCATGTCGAAGGTCAGAGCGCTGTTGAAGCCCGCCATCTGTGCCATGGCGAACGCGCCGACCACGCCCCCAGCGGGGCCGGAAAGAATTGTGCGCACTGGCTCTCGTGCCGCGATCCGCGCCGGAATGATTCCTCCGGACGATTGCATGACGTGAAGTTGAGAACCGGCGCGTTCGAGCGACACGTCCAGGCGGCCTAAGTACGTCTGCATCTTCGGAGCGAGGTATGCGTTGATGAGAACGGTGGAACCGCGCTCGTACTCGCGGAACTCGGGCAGAATCTCGTGTGAAACAGATACCGGGATACCGAGCTCGCGGAGAGCCGCAGCTACTTGCCGCTCGTTGAACGGGTTTGCGAAGGCATAGAGCAGGGAAATAGCCACCGCTTCGGGACGCGCTGCCGCAACCGCTTCTTTAATCCTGGCCAGTTCGTTCGAATCCAGGGCGCAGAGAATGGTGCCATCGCACCCAGTCCGCTCGGCGACACCGAAGCAAAGATCGGGGGGCGCGAGCGGAGGTTCTTTTTGAAAGAAGAGATCGTACAGCTTGGGGCGCGTTTGCCTGCCGATTGCGATACTGTCTTCAAATCCTGCAGTGGTGACGAATGCCACACGGGCTCCTTTGCGCTCGAGCAGCGCATTGGTGCCTACGGTCGTACCATGGCGGATATCCCGCCCACCACGATTGCATCCGCCGGACGCAAAGGGGGTTGCGGGCGCGATCTGTTCGATTCCCTGCAGGACCGCTCGTTCCGGATCTTGCGGCGTCGACGGCAGCTTCACAATCTCCGGGCGATCCCCGACGAGACACACGCAATCGGTAAAAGTTCCGCCTGTGTCCACCGCGATGCGCATCATGCAAGGTTCATGCCTATCCTAAACTCAAGGCACGATCCTTGAATGAGTAATCCTGCCATCGAGGTTAGCCAGCCGTCGCCGCCACCCTTCCGATGGCGCGAGACCACCGTGGCTCAGAGGCGCACAGTTGTGGCCGCGGGCCTTGGCTGGATGCTCGATGCGTTTGATGTTCTTCTCTACTCGATTGTGTTGGCTACGCTTATGCGCCAGTTCGGCATGTCGAAGAGCACAGCCGGCCTACTGAACACGCTTACTTTGGTCGCGTCTGCGATCGGCAGCTTCGGATTCGGTCTGCTGGCAGATCGATTCGGGCGCCGGCGTATGCTCAGCCTGAGCATTCTCACATATTCGATCTTCACGTTCGCCTGCGGTTTCTCTGGTTCGATCACGATGCTCGCGGTGTTCCGGTTCCTATTGGGCCTCGGAATGGGCGGTGAATGGAACTCGGGCGCAACATTAGTGGCTGAGACATGGCCCAGCGCCTGGCGGGGGCGCGCACTCGGAATTGTGCAGAGTAGTTGGGCAATCGGTTATGCACTGGCAGCCGTAGTCGCCGGCGTGGTCCTAAGATATGCGAGTTGGCGGTGGGTGTTTTTCGTCGGAGTGCTGCCTGCTGCCATCACTTTGTGGATTCAACACGGCGTTCCGGAACCGGCGGTCTGGCAAAGCCATATAGGCCATCGACCGAGCCGTTCGGAAAGAAAGAAATTATGGCGGGGTTGTTTCCCGAGGCTGCTTGCCCTACTGCTGATGAATACGTTCGGCATGTTTGCCTGGTGGGGCTTGTTCACCTGGATACCGGCCTATCTCGTGCTTCCCGCGGCTAGCGGCGGTCGGAACTTCAGCGCTCTAGGGTTCACGGCCTTCCTGGTTGTTCTCAATCTCTGCGGCATGCTGCCCGGGTACTTGCTGTTCGGCGTATTCGCTGATAGGTTCGGGCGCAAGCGCACGGTGATTCTCTATCTCGCGCTGGCCGCCGCTTCCGTTCCGCTATTCGCTAGCGCTCGCCGGCCCGGCCTCATTCTGCTGACAGCGGGCGTCGCGGCGTTCTTCGGGACTGGCTTCTTCACCGGCTCCGGTGTTATTGGCAGCGAGTTGTTTCCTACCGCAATTCGTGCGACCGCGCTCGGAGTTTCCTACAATGCCGCGCGAGGCCTCAGCGCGCTGGCGCCGTTCGCGATCGGAGCCATAGGTGAAACGCACGGCCTCTCTTGGGGATTCGCCGCTTGTGCTGTTGCGTTCGCTCTCGCGGCCGTCAGCGCGACTCTGCTTCCCGAAACGCGTGGGACTGAGCTCGGGTAATACACTGTTCAATCATGACTCGACGAGAACTGGTTCGCTCTCTGGCGGCCGCCGCTACTCTGCAGGCGGGATCCGCGCAAACGGGACAGGGGAATGCGCAGCAGGGTGAGCAAGAATCTTCGGCGCATCGTGAACCTCCCAAGGAATGGACGCCTCGACTGGGTGTGCTCGGCCGTTACACTCCTGCGAATGTCGAGTTCGCGAAAACCCAAGGATTCACGAACATGATCCTGAGCGCCGGGCCGCGCTCGACCCTCGATGCGAACTCCGTAACCGATTCACAAATACAGGACCTCAAGGGCGTCCTGCAGAAATTCGACATGCACGTGTCCGCACTGCAAATTGATGGCAACCATATCGCCTCCGACACGGAACGCCGGAAATCTGTCAATGACGATTTTGTGAAGGCGATTGAACTGGCGGGCAAATTGAGAATTCCGTACATTGGAACGCAGTCAGGCCGGGATTCGAATATGCCTTTTCAGGATCAGGTGAACGAAATCGTTCGCGTCTATAACGAAGAGTATTTCCCTGCTTGCGAGCGCAACCACGTGCGAATTCTTTGGGAGCCGTATCCGAATGAAGCGAATTTGGCGACGAGTCCAGTCGGTTTCTCCGCCCTGTTTAAGGGATTCGGAGATTCTCCTTATGTCGGCCTGCAATTCGATCCGTCGCACGCCGTGCGCCAGTTTATGGACCCGATCGATACAGCGCGCGAATTCATACATAAGATCTACGACGTTCATCTGAAAGATACCGAGATATTGTGGCCCGTGCTCCGCGCGGGCGGTATCAACCCGGTAAATCGCGCGCGCTGGTGGCGCTACCGCATACCAGGCATGGGCTCGATCAATTGGCGTGAGTTCTTCTCTGTTTTGCAAAGCGTCGGCTATAGCGGAGCGATGAGTATCGAGCAGGAAGACCCGCTGTACGGCGCAGGGAACAATCCCGGTCCGGATTTCAGTGATGAATTCAAAATGGGCTTTATCATGGCGAAGAAATATCTTGCGCAGTATGTGCCCGAAATTCCCCGGCCGCACAATTATTCGGATTGACACAAGGGTGTGACGTGATTGCGATTCCGGATCTTTTCAACGTCCACCAAAGGGCGTATACTTTCTGAACAGGTGGGTTGGTTATTAGGGTTCATAGGAACCATTCGGTTCCGATGGAATTCTCAAAATTCATTTCTTTCAAGTTGAGGGATCTATGCACAACGCATGGCTTGCAAGGAAGGCACGCCTCTACCTGGCGCTCGCAGTCTGTTTTGCTCTGTCAATTGTCGCCTTCGCCCAGTCGGACGTAGGTTCTATTACGGGTTTCATTCGGGATCAGAGCGGGGCTGTCATTCCGAACGCGCACGTAGTAATCACAAATGAGGGTACGGGGCAGCAACATCCCGTCACCTCCGATGCCCAGGGACACTACACGGTCCCAAACCTTTTACCGGGTTTTTACGCATTATCCGCCGAGGCGTCCGGATTCAAGAAATTCGAGAGTACGCACAACAAGCTCAATGCGGCAACCGCTCTTTCGCTCGATGCGAGTCTGGCCGTCGGTCAGACGTCGGAAACCGTCGAGGTGTCGGCGTCCGCATCACAACTGCAGACAGAGTCCGGTATGGTACAGAAGAATGTCACAGCGCAGCAGATTCAGGCGCAGGAGTTGAATGGCCGCAATCCGTTGTATATGGCTTCTCTCGTCCCTGGCGTCCGGAGCGGTACGAACCTGGGCGATTTCAATTTCAGCCTGACCAACGGCGGGTATTCGATTAACGGTGCACGCTCTCAAGACACGCTGATCACCATGGATGGCGCAACCGCGGTCCGAACCCGGGCTAACGGTACGGGTATCGCGGTGCCGAACGTCGACGCCACACAGGAAATTCAAGTGCTCACCGCGGACTATTCGGCTGAATATGGGCGCGCCGCGGGCGGACAGATTCGAATTATTACGAAGAGCGGCACCACCGATTTTCATGGCGGGGCGTTCGAATATTTCCGCAACTCGGCGCTGAACGCAAATAGTTGGGGCCGTAACCTGAGCACGACTACAAACTTCACTTCTCCGTTCCGCTACAACGATTTCGGCTTCGATGTCGGCGGCCCGATGTGGGTTCCCGGGCTTCCCAAATCGATGCGGCAGAAGATGTTTTTCTTTGTTGGCGAGGAATGGACGCGCTATCGCTTTACCGATACCCAAACGCAAGCGGTCCCGACGGTGTTGATGCGGCAGGGAAACTTTAGCGAATTACTTGCGCCTAATCCCTGGTACAAGGGAGTCACCCAACTCTACGATCCGACGACGGCTCAAAGCGTGAAGAACGGTGTGTGCACGCCGAAACCCGGCTTTGCAGCTTGCGTGCCAATTCCGAATAACAATATCCTGGCTTACAACCCAAGTCTGCTGAGTCCCAATGGACTCGCGATCTTGAACGCTTACCCGGCTCCGACCCCAGGCTATCTGCAGGGTACTCAGAACTGGATCGCGCAGGCCGCGCATCCGATTAATCAACGCAAGGGCACGCTAAACGGCGATTTTCTTCCGACTGAGACGAACCACATTGCGTTCCGCCGGACTGATTTCTCTTACGACGAATATCAGCCGTTCGATCAAGGCTCCGGCGAAACCGGAAAGTACTTCATTCGCCCGAATCAGACGAATACACTATCGTGGACGTATACCATCAATCCCACGACGATTAACGAGGCCATGGCGACCATCAGCTTGGATGATGTGTACATTCCCGTGAACACCTCATTGATAGGCTTCAATCGGCAGAACTTTAACCCGCCGATCACGTATCCGTATCTATTCGGCGGCAAAGATATCAATGGCAAAATACCGACCGTAAACGTGCCGAATTTTTACGGTTTGGCCGGAGGTCCTTATCCGTCGCATTCTTCGGGTCCAATCTACGCGGTTTCCGACAGCCTGACCAAAGTCTGGGGCAATCACACCTTCAAGTTCGGTTTCAATTTCGAATACTCGGGTGAAAATGATGAGGACCAGATTAACGTCGCCACAGTGCCCGGCGGGAGCAACAACCAGAACGGCACATTCACTTTCACGGATACCGGAACGGGCACCACGACCGGTGTCGGTCTCGCAAACCTGGCGACTGGATATGCCGACAGCTATACCGAAATAGGGCCGCGCGCATACACGATATGGCGAGGGCAGATGTATGAGGCGTTTGCGCAGGACTCGTGGAAAGTCAATTCGAAGTTGCACATCGACTACGGTGTTCGCGAGACAACGACGGTTCCTTATTACCCGCTGTGGGGCAATGCCGACTATTTCGATGGCAAGCTCTATAATCCGTCGCAAGCCGTCTCCGTTGACCCCAAAACGGGAAATGTGATTCTCGGCACGGGCAACCCGTATAACGGTGTGGTCATTCCAGGGTTCGGTAACTTCCCAACTTCTGCTCAGGGACGTGTGCTCGCCGCAACATCTCCGGCCTGCGCCGGCGCTTCCTGCTCGGGTTTATTCAATCCGAATCTCCCGGTTTCGTACGTGCACCACACGTATCAGTTCCAGCCGCGGTTAGGCATCGCTTACCAACTGACTGACAAGACCGTCATTCGCGCCGGAGGCGGCCGATTTCTGACTCACATGGGCTTGCTCGACAACATCTTCCCCGGTGGCAACTCTCCGTTTCAACCATTTGTCACGGTCACCAACGTGAGAGTAGATAATCCCACGGCAGCACTGACCACAGGCACGGCCGCGCCTCTCACGATCACTACTTTGAACCCGAACCTCAAGCCGCCGGAGTCCTGGAACTGGAACTTTACAGTAGAGCGGGAACTGTTCTGGAAAACGGTGTTGAACGTTGGTTACGTCGGACATCGGGGCCTCCACGGCTGGGATGTCTATGACATCAATCAGCCGGCCCCCGGCAGCGTACAAGCGAATCCAGGTGTCGCCACGAATGCGCTTCGTCCCTACAAAGGATTCGCGGCCATTCAGGAAGAGGAACCCGTCGTGAACTCGACGTACAACGCTTTGCAGGTTACCTGGGGCAGGCGGTTCACGCAGGGCTCCACCTTCTCGTTTGCTTACACGCTATCGAAGAGCTGGGATAACAGCTCGAATTATCGTGATATCGTTCCGTACACTTACAACACGAGCAACTTATGGGCGCCGTCGGAGTACGACACGCGTCACGTAGTGCTGATCACCTACACTTACCAACTCCCGTTCTTCAAATCGCAAAGCACGCTGGCAGGAAAGCTGCTCGGCGGCTGGTCGATCACGGGAATCGCCCAGTTTCAGACCGGTACTCCTTGCGGCATCGCCACGAATAATGATTACGCCGGGGTCGGGGAATTCGGCAGCTTCGGTTGCGCATCAAACGAAGGACAATTCTGGGTTTTGAGCGGCACGCCGACGGTAGTTGGCGGGTTTGCAGGGCCGACCGGCACCGGGGCAAAATGGTTCACCGCGAATGCAACGGCTCCGCCGGCCGGAACCTTTAACCTCCAGCCGGGGATCCGTGATTCTGTGTACGGTCCGGGCTTCCAGAATTGGAATATCGGGCTATTTAAGACCTTCCCAGTTACGGAGAAGATGGGCTTCGAGTTCCGTGCAGAAGCGTTCGATTTCATTAACCATCCGAACTGGGCGGGCACGAACCAGACGGGGGGGCCGAATTTCAATCCGACCGCCACTCAATTCGGAGAAGTGACCGGCAAGACATCAACCGCGCGAAACCTGCAACTCTCGCTGCGGTTCTTCTTCTAAGCTTTCGGGCTAATTACTCAAGTCCCGCGCGGCGCGAAAGCGTTGCGCGGGTTTTTCTTGTGTGCCGAGCATGTTCGACAGCTTGGAGGTGTAAGTCCTCTTCACAACCTGATGGAGGTGAAGTGATAGCGAAGCGCAAGGGCGTCGTCGCGAGGCGGGGTCTGAAAGAAGCGTGGAGCAAACGTACGAGCCGATGAACAAGAACCGGATCAGAGGCATACGGTGCCGGACGAGTTGGCAAGTGACAACGAAGTCCATGTCCATCAAAGGCACTGGTTGTAAATTCGGCGGTTGCGTGCGGAAGGCGGTCGAACTTACCTCGGGAGATCTGTTGCGCGTCCTGGATACAGGACTGAGAAGCGAGCGATCGCTTCTGACCGCGCAGCCGAAGTCAGCAGAGGGCATAGTAGTCGCGAGAGTGACGAAGGCCCGAACGGTCCCCGCAAGGGGTTAATGGAGCGGCAAGTAAGCAGCGCGACTCATGAGCGACAAGCGGCAGAATAACCAGCTAGAGTTGGCCTTCGAGCAGGAGTATAGGGGTGAAGCCCCGAAGGGCCTGTCTGAAGGGACCGAATCGCTTGCGGTGAAGCGCGGGACGGAAAGCCGGGCTAACGAACAGTTAATGGAAGAAGTCTGCGAGCGGGAAAACTGCAAGCAGGCATTGGCACGAGTCAAGGCGAACAAGGGGAGTGCTGGCGTGGATGGGATGACTGTTCACGAATTACCAGACTTTCTGAAAGAGCACTGGCCAGCGATCCGGCAACAGTTGTTGAGTGGAACTTACAAACCGCAACCGGTGAAACGGGTGGAAATCCCGAAGCCGGACGGAAATCGCTTTAGCGCAGGGGTGCGCAAGCTTGGTATCCCGACGGTGCTGGATCGATTTATCCAGCAAGCGGTGATGCAGGTTCTGCAACGCAGATGGGACCGGACGTTTTCCGATCACAGCTACGGGTTTCGACCCGGACGCTCGGCGCATCAGGCGATAGAAGCGGCACAGCGGTATGTGACCGAAGGATATCGCTGGGTGGTGGACCTGGATTTGGAGAAGTTCTTCGACCGGGTGAACCACGACAAGCTGATGGCGAGGATCGCGAAACGGATCAGCGATAAGCGCATGCTGAAGCTGATTCGAGCGTTTCTCGAAGCCGGAGTGATGGAAGGCGGGCTAGTGGGTCCGGTGGATGAAGGGACACCGCAGGGTGGGCCATTATCACCATTGCTGTCGAACATCGTACTCGACGAGCTGGACCAGGAGTTAGAGCAGCGCGGCCACAAGTTCGCGCGGTATGCGGACGATTGCAACATTTACGTTCGTAGCGAGCGGGCGGGTGAGCGCGTGATGGAAAGCGTCACGCAATTCATCGCGGCAAAGCTCAAGCTCAAGGTCAACAGCGAGAAGAGCGCGGTGGCTCGGCCATGGGAACGCAAGTTTCTGGGCTTCAGCTTTACGAACGCAGGCGTACCAAAACGGCGGATCGCGCCGAAAGCGGTGGACCGGTTCAAGGAACGAGTGCGGGACCTGACGTGCCGGACACGAGGGATAAGCGTCGAGCGGATGGCCGAACAACTGACAGGCTATCTGCGTGGCTGGATCGGCTACTTCGGTCGATGTCAAACGCCCTCGGTATTGCAGGGTCTTGAGGAGTGGATCAGACGCAGACTGCGGTCTGCGATCTGGAAGCAGTGGAAACGAGGGTCGGTGCGGTTTGCCGAATTAACCGCCCGTGGGGTCGGCGTTGACCTTGCCGCTCAAACGGCGGGCAGTGCTCACGGTCCCTGGCGCCTGGCTTGCAGCCCGGCACTATCGTTTGCGCTGCCCAATGCTTACTTCGACTCGCTTGGGATTCCCAGGTTGATTGTATGCGGCAGCTAAACCCACCGAACCGCCGTATACGGACCCGTACGTACGGTGGTGTAACAGGGAAAGCGGGCGACCGCCTACCTATGTAAATTTATCCGCGATTCTACAATCCAGGTGTAGATTTATATTGAAGTTGATCCATGGCTCAAGTCAAGGCATCCCCCAAACAATATGACGTCGTTATTGTGGGCTCGGGCGCTGGGGGCGGCGTCGCTGGGCAGGTGCTCGCCAACGCCGGGGCGAAAACGTGCGTGCTCGAAGCGGGCGACTGGTACGACTGCACGAAAAATTCCAAGATGTTCGATTGGCCGTACAACGTGCCACATCGTGGCGCCGGTACGAAAGACAAGCCTTGGGGATTTTTTGACGCCACAACTGTAGGCGGCTGGCGCGTGCCGGGCGAGCCGTACACCAATGCGCCTGGATCGGATTGGATGTGGTGGCGTGCCCGTATGCTGGGTGGGCGCACGAATCACTATGGCCGTATTTCACTGCGCATGGGTCCTTACGACTTTAAGCCGTACAGCCGGGACGGTAAAGGATTCGATTGGCCGTTCACCTACGAAGAGCTCGCGCCCTATTACGATAAAGCGGAAGAACTGATCGGCGTGTTCGGTTCGGCTGAGAACTTGGAAAACACCCCAGACGGAAAATTCCAGCCACCACCCGCGCCGCGCGGTTATGAACGGCTGATCAAAATCGCTTGCGACAAGCTTAAGATTTCCTGCATTCCTTCTCGTTTAGCCATCCTGACGAAGTCTATAAATGGACGCCCGGCTTGCCATTACTGCGCGCAGTGCGGAAGGTCGTGCGGCGTGAACGCCAATTTCAACTCGCCAGGCGTGCACCTGTTGCCGGCGATGAAAACCGGAAATCTAGAGATCCGCACGAGCGCCATGGTCCGCGAAGTTCTCGTAGGGCCCGACGGGTTGGCCAGCGGCGTTTCCTATATCGACAAAAAGACGCGAAACGATGTGCAGGTAAGAGCCAAAATTGTCGTACTCGCTGCCAGTTGCTGTGAGACCGCCCGCATCATGCTGAACTCGAAGAGCAGTCAATTCCCGAATGGGATTGCGAACTCGTCGGGGCTGGTCGGCAGATATGTAATGGATACGGTCGGGTCCGCGGTTTCGGGGTTCCTCCCTATCTTGCAAGACCTGCCGCCGCAGAACGAAGATGGTGTCGGCGGCATGCATTTGTACATGCCGTGGTGGCTTTACAAGGAGCAGGCGGCGAAAAAACTTCCGTTTGCGCGCGGATACCATATTGAAATCGGCGGCGGGCGCGAAATGCCCGGAGTGGGCGCGTTAGGTGGATACGCGACGCATTTCCTCGATGGCGGATACGGCGCCGAAATGAAGCAGAATCTACGAAAACTCTACGGCTGCCAAGTGTATTTCTCCGGCCGTGGTGAAATGATTCCCAACGAGGACAGCTACTGCGAGATCGATCCTGAGGTGGTGGACGAGTGGGGCATCCCGGTCCTTCAGTTCCATTTCAAGTGGAGCCAGGACGAGATTCTTCAGGCCAAGCACATGCAGGAGACGTTCCAGGAGATCATTGAGACTATGGGCGGCACTGTCACCCATAAGAGCGGCGCGGACACGAATTGGGGAATTTCGCGGGGCGGCGAAATCATTCATGAGGTGGGAGCAACCAAGATCGGAGATAATCCGAAAACGTCCGTTCTAAACAAATACTGCCAGGCTTGGGACGTGAAGAACCTTTTCATCACCGATGCCGCTCCGTTCGTCAGCAACGCGGATAAGAATCCTACGCTGACGATTTCGGCGCTAGGCTGGCGCACTTCTGAATACATTGCCGATCAGGTAAAAAAGCTGAACGTGAAGGTCTAAACCCGGAGGAAAAGGCGATGGCAGAGAACGAGAGCAAGACTACTCAAGAGAACGCGCCGGCGACCACGGTCAGCCGCCGTAACCTGTTCCAGATCCTCGGCTCGGTACCGGCTGTGGCCGCGCTGGCCGGAGGCGCTACTGCGCAAACGCATGATCACGCGCACATGGCCCCGCAGGCCGCAGCAAGCACGGGACCGTATAAGCGCCAGACTTTCGATGATCATCAATGGAAGACTGTCGGCTTGCTCTGCGATTTAATTATTCCCGCCGACGAGCACAGTGGAAGCGCGACGCAGGCCGGCGTACCGGAGTTTATCGACGACTGGATCGCGTTCCGCACAGATCAGGGTGGGAACGAGGATCTGAAGGCGCAGATCTTCGGCGGCTTGATGTGGCTAGACCGGGAATCGAGCGCTAAATTTCAGAAGGACTTCGCCGACGCGGCGCCGGATCAGCAGAAGCAGATTTTGGATCGCATCGCTTATCCAAAACGGGCCGCCAAAGAGGATCACGCCTGGGTGGCTTTTTTTAGCGAGTTTCGGAGCCTGACGGTAAGCGGTTATTTCTCGAGCAAGATGGGAGTGGCGGCGCTCCCGTATCTCGGAAACACGGCCGTGGAACATTGGACGGGCTGCGATCCGAAGGTTTGGGCGATTATCGAAGACCGGATGAAGAACGGATACAATGGTATCCTCGAATCCAAACCCTGGACCACGTAAAAACTGAGATTTCAGGTTCGTGGCGGAGCCGCAGAAGGAATTTTCGTACTCCTTCTCTGAAGCGCATTCTGCACCATCAGATATTCGCCCAAGTTCTCGAGGGTCACTAGGCCGGCAAGCTTGCCATCCTGCATCACCGGCATGCAACGCGTTTTGGAACCGGCGAGTCTGTTCAGGACGAGCTCCAACATTTCCTTCGGCTCGGCTGTCTCGAACTCTCTCGTCATCGCTTTGGTGACTGGCTCGTCGGGACCGAATTCCTGCAATCCGGCTAGCAGATTGCCGCGAGTCAGAATGCCCATCACGGTCTCGCCCCACATCACGGGGAAATCGTGCTGCGCGCCGTCCAATAGGATCTTCACGGCGTCGCCGAGCGTATTACTGGTTTGCAGAACGGTCACATTCGTCTGCATCGCATTACGAATTGGAATACCGGAGAAAGCCTCTTTGATCTGAACGGAATGCGATTCGTGCGCGGCGCCGATCCAGACGAAGAAGGCAATGAACAATAGGAACGGATTGGCGAAGAGGCCTATTAGACCGAAAACGAGCGCAAGCGCTTGACCGATTGCAGCGGCAGCTTGCGTCGCGCGCACGTGATCCATGCGCAGGGCAAGCAAGGCGCGCAGGATGCGGCCCCCGTCCATCGGGAACGCGGGAATGATGTTGAACACGGCCAGGGCGAAATTCGCAACCATCATGCGTTCGAGGAACGGGCCGTTGGTCAGGTTCAGCGTGGTTACCGGCTTGAATCCGCTTGTCAGGAATAAGCCCAGCCAGATTGCACACCCGATCACGACATTGACAATCGGGCCGGCAATCGCCATCCAAAATTCCTGCCACGGCTTTTCGGGCAGACGCTCGAATCGAGAAACGCCTCCGATCGGAAGCAGCGTGATGTCTTTTGTAGGAATTCCAAAGCGGCGCGCTGTCAGAGCGTGGCCGAACTCATGCAGCACGACACAGGCAAAGAGAACGATGACAAACAGAACACCGCTTATGACGCCCTGAATTGTCCTTCCGCCAATCCAGTGGAGAATGACCACCCAGGCAATCAACAGAAGGAAGGTTGCATGTACGTAGAGGTCGATGCCCGCAAACCTGCCAATTCGCCAAGACCAGCGCATTTACGCTCCCATTAGCGGGTCGCGGCTGTTCTGGCGCGGAAGATGATTACACTTTCGCGGTCTGAGAACATTCCGGGTGACCACAGGTACATTGAATGTCCGGGGTCTTGCCAGCGGCCTCGCAATGCGGAGAGCAGTACTCGCTGCCTTCTCGTGCCTGGCAATTGCACGGCGGGTGGCCACATTTCTTCTGTTCGGGCACAATCCTCTCCCGAACAATTGACACGCGGAAGGGGAAAAAGATATCACGCTGCTTTAGTGAACAGTCGACAGAGTGTTGATGCTCGGTTGCTTTCTTATGGCAGCTAGACTGGGGCGGACACGCGATTTCATGTTTGCATTTCGCCTCGAAGCGACGCTTGCATGCGTGAGTCGGACCGCACTTTTTGAACTGCGTGGCACCGCTCTTCGTCCCCTTCCTCGAACCAACGGGAGTCGAGCTTCGCTCCTGCACGAACAAGCAGGGCGACGACCTCGTAATAATGTCCGCGCTCGATCCTCCCGGGCGAATTGCCCCATGCGTACAGCGCCCAATCAAGCGGTGTTCCATCAAAGCTCCCATCCTTGGCATTAACGGGCGAGCCGCGCTCCAGTAGCAGCTTGACTGTGTTCGCGTGCCCGCCAGCAGCGGCCCAATGAAGGCCGATTTGCCCATGATGGGGAAGCCGTGCATCCACTTGCATTCCCTTCTGCAAGAGGAAATCGACTACAGCAGTGCGGCCGAATTCGCAGGCCCAGGCAAATCCATTCATCATCTGTTCAGGTGTTGCCGGTGGCCTCAGGCTGCCATCGTCATTAAAGAAGCTCTTGACAATGTCAAGCCGCCCTACTCCGGCTGCACCTTCCAGATCCAATCGAGCGCCATGCTTCGCGAAGAATTCAGCTGCTTCGCCGCGTCCGTTCCGAAGAGAGCCAACGACCGCACTTCCGCCATCGGGACCGTCGATAACGGCTCCTCGATTGATCAGAAGGTCCATGAGAGCAATTTGTACTCCCGCCTCTTCAGGATGGCAACTCGTTGCTGTCAATCCCAGAGTTGCGGATCTGCCGCCATATGCGTTCGACTCCGCATTGACATCCGCGCCGGCCTGCAGCAAGACGTTCGCGATATCGACGATGTTATTAGGCGTTTTCTGACGGAAGTCCTCGATTCCGTTTGCGGAGATGTAGTGGAGCAGGGTCGAGCGATGCTCGCGAGTAGAACGGGCGCGCACCAGTTCCGGGTTCTCGCTCAGGAGGTTCGACAGTGTCCCCACCTCGCCGTTGACGATTGCGTCAACTGCTCTTTCAAACTTCGATACCGGCGAATTAGTGCGCGTGAGCCCTTCCAGGTGTTTGACGAACTTCGGCCAACTCGCGAAGCCATGACAGCGTGCCACAAAGAACTGCGCGCGCGCCAGCGTGCAGCGTGCCACATCCTGATTCGCGTTGTGGATATTGTGCCACTGCCGCTCAACTCGCTGCTCATTTCGATGGATTTCTCTTCGAACCTCCGGAGTGATTTCCAGGCCTTGCAGACGGGCAAGCGTTTCCGCCCAGCCTGCGGCCCAATTGCAGATGGCGCTCCGCTCGCCCGACTTGCAAGCCTGCTGGAGATCTTTGGCCAGCTTCTTGTACTGTCCGAGGTTTGGACGGGGCGGTAAGGGAAGTGCGTCTGACATACGAATCTCCTTTCACTGCATGCCTGGAGTCCGCACAGATCAGGCTGAAAGAAGGTTCGCTTACCTTCGATACATTTCTCGCTGGGTGGGCACGGCCCTTTCCGCGGACTGGATGCGCCCCTCGCGCTCCTCTCTTATATCAAAGCCACATCTGGACTGCATCGCTAAGCAGTCGAGGCTATTTGCTTTATTGCCCGTAAATCCACCTTGCCGGTGCCGAGCATTGGTAGTGTTTCAAGCATCCGGATGTCGTCGGGCTTAGGAATCCAGAGCTTCGGCAAGCCGGAAGCCATGAGCAGTTGCCAAATCTGTTGGGGCGTTGTGCTGTTCCCGGCAATGAAGGCCACCAGCCTCTCTCCTCGCCGATCGTCGGCAACGGCGGTTACGACGCACGGAGCGCCGGAAATCGCGGATTGTAGAACGTCTTCGATCTTTCCATGAGGCACCATCTCGCCGCCGATCTTGCTGAAGCGTGACTGACGGTCCACTATCTTAATGAACCCGTCTTCGTCTAGGATCACGATGTCTCCTGTGATATACCAGCGATCGCTTAAGGCCGCTTCCGTTTCAGCGGGCCTGTTCAGGTAACCGATCATGCGATTGGGACCCTTCACGTGCAGCAGTCCTTCCTCGCCATTCCTTAGAATTTTTCCAGTCTCGCGGTCGACAACTCTAGCAGCAACGTTCGGAACCGGCCGCCCAACCGAGCCCGCTCGAACGCCGATTTGCTTGACACCTGCGCGTTCGCGATTGGGAACGTTTACCGAGATGACGGGCGCCATTTCGGTTGCGCCATAGCCTTCGAGAAGTTGCAGTCCGAATTTTTCTTCAAACGCTTGCGCGAGCGCCGGGTGCAGTTTCTCAGCGCCGACCAAGACATATCGCAAAGACGCAAACTGCTCTTTCGAACAGCCGCGCACGTATGCCTGACAGAACGTGGGAGAAGCCGGCAGAAAAGTTGCCTTGGACCGTTGAACGAGGTCTCCCAATCCCTTCGCGTCGAGGGGCTGGGCGTGATAGGCTGCGGTCGCACCATTGAGCAGAGGGAACCACAACGTATAGGTAAACCCGAAGGAGTGAAAGAAAGGCAGCACTCCCGCGATGGTGTCGGTTTCGTCTACCTGAAGGAGATGGTTCACCGATTCGGCATTCGAGATCAGATTGCGGTGAGAGAGCATCACGCCTTTGGGAGTGCCGGAACTGCCGCTGGAGAAGAGTACGGCGGCCATTTCATCCGCTCTGATTCCTGAAGGCGCCAGCATACGGCTCGGCAGTAAACGAGCAGATAGGAAGCCAGCCAGTTTGGCCGATTTTCCAAACGAAAGAATGTCTTCGACGAAGATCATCTCCGGCCGCTGTTCGATTTTCCCTTTTGCGAGAAATTGTTTGGAAGTAAGAATCGTTCGAAGGGCGCATTGCTCGATGGCAGAGTCGAGGGATTCGCGGCCAACCGTAAAATTCAAGTTCACGGGGACTTGGCCAGAGAGCACGATGGCGAGATTCGCAATAGCGCCAGCAACGGACGCGGGCAGCATGACGCCGATCATCTCTTGTTCGGAAAAATTCGTATGAATGTATTTCGCAAACAGCCGGCTGGCAATCAGAGTTTCGCCGTATGTCAGAGTCCGTCCTGTTGAGTCGGTGACTGCTCTGTGAGACCAGTGCTGTTTAGGGGTACGGACGAAGCTTCTGGCGAGCGTGTTGCCGGCGTCCACGGAATCCTGAGCTGCGTCAGCACCAAGTTCAGCGACGGCTTGCCGGACTTCGAACGCGGTGGGTTGGATCATCGGAGCGCCAAACGAGACGCTGATGGGGAACGGCAATTTTCGTAACGAGCGCCAAAGAGAGGCTCGGCGGTCCAGACTGAAGATGCTGCCCCAAACGCCGCCCAGATGAACGGGAACGACAGGCACATCCAAACCTTGCACGATCTTTTCGAGACCACGATGAAATTCCCCGATATTGCCACTCAGCGTGAGAGCGCCTTCCGCAAAGATGCACACCACATGACCTCTCTCGAGTTCCTGGCGCGCCAGCTCGATGGCTTTGAGAATCGTGCGGCGACCCCCGCTCGGAACGCGGATCGCATGGAAGAGGGAGAGGACGCGTGCGAACCGATCATAATACTCCTCGGCGACCATGAACCGCACAAAACGGCGTACACAGGCTCCGATCAGAAATCCGTCTACGTATGACACGTGATTCGCGACCAAAAGCGCTGGACCGCGTTGAGGAACGTTATCCTTACCGTACAAGCGGATGCGATAGATCGCATGCGTCAGCACGTAGAGAAGAAAACGGACGGTAAAGTTGGGGACGAGTTGGAGAGCGTAGAGGCTTGCAAGGACAGTCAAGATTGCACTGACCCCAATGACGCCCGCGGCGGAAAAGTGCAGAGCTTCATGGAAGAGCCAAACGACGCCGGAGGCCAGCATGATGCCGAGGGTATTGACGAAATTGGCAGTTGCGAGAATCCGTCCTTTTTCATCCTGAGGCGGGCGATGCTGCAGAATTGCGTTGAGCGGCACGATGAATAATCCGCCCATGAATCCGAGCACCGCCAACACGATCAGGGCCGGAACCAGGCTGTGAGCTGGGAATGCCAGCAAGAAGGCGGCGATTGCCATTCCGGCTGCTCCGATGGGAATCAGGCCAGGCTCGATCTTGTCACCGGATAGGCGCCCCGCCGCCATGCTGCCGACGCCGATGCCGATAGCCAGGCTCATCAAGAGAAGACCAATCTGCGTTTCGGTGCAGTTCAACGTTTCCTTCCCGAATAAGAGAAGAATCATCTGAAAGAGCGCGCCGAGAAACCAGAAAAACGTTGTGCCCACTACGGTAAGCGCTAAAGCTCGGTCCGTCGTGAGCCGCTTGATCCCCGCGAAAACGTCGCCGAATGGATTCCACGAGAATGGCCTTTGAGTGGCCGGAGGGGGTGTACGCGCGATCCGCAGGCTGGTCAGGGTACCGAGAATAGCGATCGCGATCAGGACGACGCCAATCAGCGCCGGCTCATTTTTCCACGCGGCGACCAAGGCGGTTCCCGCCACGGTACCAAGGATAATCGCTACGAACGTACTCATTTCAAGGAGCCCGTTGGCACGCGCCAGATGTTTCTCTTCGACCAATTCGGGTACGATGCCGTATTTCGCCGGGCTGAAAAACGCTGCCTGAGTAGCGGTAAAAAACAACACGGCGAGCATCCACTCGATGCGCCCGCTCAGAAGCGCAAACAATGCAAACGTCATGGCGGCGATCTCAATCGCTTTGGTGATGATAACCACCGTTCGCTTCTCGAACTTGTCGGCAAGCTGTCCGGCGTACGCGGAGAAGAGCAAGAAGGGCGCAATGAAGATGAATCCGGCAAGCGAGAGATACGTGCCGCTGCTGGCCCTGTTGGTCGTTACGAGCACGGCCAAAAGAGAAACAACCAGCTTATATACGTTGTCGTTGAAAGCGTTCAGAACTGCATCCAAAGGAATGGCTGAACGCCTTTTACCTTCAGAACCGCGGCGTAGGTGCTGGTGTTCGTCATCATCTTCTTGGTCCTCCGCAGGTGGAATGGCAACTTGCAACCCAACGCTTAGCTTATGTTTTTTCAACGGTATACTCGCGAGCGGCGACCCGGAATAGAAATTAACTGTACATTTGCTGCCTGGCCCCATACAATGAATGAACAGTGGCCTTCCTCAACCCCGCCAACCGACGATTTCTTACGGCGGTATCAAAGCTGCTGTACGCGGACCCGTTCCTGCCGGACATTTTGGTCTACGAGCGCGAGGCGCTGGGAGGGGAGGCGATTGAGGAAGAGCCGATCTGGAGCATGACCGTCAGCGATCCCGATCGCGTGCGGGCTAATATTTGGCGTATCGTCGGGCGGCTCGAGCCGTTGCTAAAAACGCTTCGGACAGCGCTCGCCGCATCAGGCGAAGTGCGAGAGGCCGATCTGATTCTCTACGAAGACGGGCTGCTGTACTACCTTTACTACCGCTACTATCAACAACTTGTTCTCTCGACATTTCGGCAGCAGGGTAAGGAGAAGTCGCGGTGGGCCTTTTACCGGGAATTTCGGGACGAGTGGAGCCATTTTTTTCAGATCGCCGGCGTGAGATTTCCAACGGGTCACGAGCCGAAGCACACGTTCGCCTGCTATTACCAGGTCGTTCGCGCGTTTCACCACATTTTCGAGCAGATCATCGGCAACTCACGACCGGCGGCGCGATTGCGGGCAGCGATCTGGCAGTCGATCTTTACGCATGATATCCGCCGCTATCGCAGAACGCTCTTTTCACGCATGAGCGAGTTTGCAACGTTGATTACGGGTCCTTCCGGCACCGGCAAAGAGCTGGTGGCACGCTCGATTGCGCTGTCACGCTACGTCCCGTTTGACGAGGGCCGCCTGAGTTTCGAAGAAGATCTCACGGGCCTCTTCTTTCCACTCAACATCGCAGCGCTTCCTGGAACACTGGTCGAATCTGAGCTGTTCGGGCATAAGAGAGGTTCGTTCACGGGAGCTGTGCAGGACAAACGAGGATGGCTGGAAGCGTGTCCTCCTCTTGGGGCGGTGTTCTTAGATGAGATTGGAGATCTTGACCCGGAGATCCAAGTAAAACTCCTTCGCGTAATTGAGACCCGGACCTTTCAGGCGTTGGGCGAGAGCAATGCCCAATCCCGCCATTTTCAAGGAAAGCTGATCGCGGCCACCAACCGGAACCTGGCTTTAGCCATTCGAAAGGGACGCTTTCGGGAGGACCTTTATTACCGGTTGTGCTCGGATCAGATTGTGACTCCGTCGCTACGGCAACAGATAGATGAATCTCCGGGGGTACTTCGTGATTTGATTCTCTTCATGGCGCGGCGAGTGGCCGGCGAAGAAGCAAGCGTTCTGGCGAAAGAAACGGAGGAGTGGATTGAAAAGAACCTCGATCCCCAGTACCCTTGGCCGGGAAACTATCGCGAGTTAGAACAATGCGTGCGAAACATTCTCATTCGGAAGGAGTACCAAACATCACGACTGGCCAGAGAACTAACTAATCGCGACGTCTTCGCCGAAGCACGCTCCGGAAATCTAACCGCAAACGAGCTGTTGAAGCGGTACTGCACGCTGGTTTACTCGCAGACGCGGAGTTACGAGGAGACCGCCAGGCGCTTGGGCATCGATCGTCGCACCGTAAAGGCAAAGGTAAGCCCAGAGCTTCTGGCGGATCTTGACACTACCAAACGGGCTGCTGGGAGGGGTCCAACGTGAAGCATGTCAGTCCCTCGCCGTGATGCCAGAACTGCGTTCCTGGGACCTGGTCCGACTCCTCCGCGCCGGAAAACGTAGCGCAAAGGTCATACCTCATATCCGCCCTGACGCGATATTCATACGGCGTCTTTGTCTCCGGGTCGAGTGTCTGCGACTGACTGATTCCTTTTCCGATTAGCTCAGAAAGGGTGGCGGGCAATTGCTTGCCCGATTGGTTCGATAAAGGCTGGTTCAGGGCCGCGCGCTGGTGCCAGGACTGAACAGCCTGGGCGATTGCCCTGAGGTCCTGGACTCTTCGGCTATCCGCTTCGATACGACGCTGCGCGGAAGGAGTGCCGGCGACTCCGATGCCGATACAGAAACTGATGACGACCACGGCGGCAGTGCCAATCCCGAATTTGAGGCTGCGGCTTCTGGCGGCTGCGACATTCGTATTTCGGTCCCAGCGCAAGGAGCCAAGATAGTAGACAAAGATGGCCCCACAGATAACCATCACTACCAGCGCTTTCAGTACGAAGCGGGACGTCAGTTCACCGTTCAAGAAATAGTTTAAGAACCAAATCAGATCGCAAATCATAGCGCCAGCCGTGAGCAGCAGGGCGATGTAGGTCAGCCACTTCCGCACGCTTGACTGCAGCCGCTCCGGATGATTTTGCGCCTCGCGCAGGATGGTACGCATGACGAGCAGAAAGATAGGGAACGCAACTGCAATGCTGGCCATCTGCCAGGTAACTGCGTTCCGCAAGTTGTAAACCTGATCTCTGGCGACGGGATCGGGAAACCAGTGTTCAATGAAGCGAAACAGCATGGACCCGAGTGCGCTACTCCACGTCGCTAGGGTCGAAAACGACAGTAAGTAGAGAAACGCGTCGCGTGAGGATTCGCCACCCGCGGTGCGCTCGGGAATGGAAACGCCTGTGGTCCGTTCCCAGTAATTACCCAAGGCGGCGTAGACGTCATCCTGAGGCCAGCCACGGCGCGCCAAGAACGAAGCCAAGAATTCGTCTGATGCCCCTTTTGCTTTGCTCGCCTCTATGAACTCCATAAGCTTGACAGCATCTGCTTGTTGCATAAGTGCTCCTTCGGGACAGCGTGTGGCAATCCTGTGGCCCGAAGGGAATTGTACTGAGGCCAATGACTTAAATCGACGGGAGACCGAGAGCTTCGATTGTGGAGTACAATTGATGATCAACGATGTACATTGAATGTACATAGGGTCCGCCTAATACGAGCGCTGTGCAACAGTTCCCAGCCTGAGGTGGCATCTGTAACGATACGTAAGGCGCTGTGACGTAAGTCATCTCAGGCACAGATTGAGATTACGCGTTCGTTGGCCGTCCTTCAAACCATGCACGAGAGGCGTTCGACGCCTGAGGATTCTTGATATTACGACGTTGGAATGCGGCCACCACCCAGAACAAGATGACGCCGCTAATGAACAGCGCAAGGCGGTGATGAACCCATGGAATACGCGCAAGACGATAGCTCATATGACCATTCCCGATTCGAAATGATTCCAAGATCCCGGACCACACCTCACCAAGCATTAGGCCGGCAGTGCTGGCGAGAAGCGAGGCGATGGTTATCATGACCGCCACAGTCGTTCGTTCCTCGCGCGGTCCATAGAGGCGATGAAGGCGTCGCGCGAACACACTTGTCAGGCAGGTATAAAACAGGGTAAACGACAAAATGACCGCGGAATCGAAACCATGGCGACGATGCCCCAGAGATCGCCGGACCTCCTGCTCCTTAACATCATGGCTGGTTCCAATGGTCTCGAACAGAGCCGCCATGCATTCATCTCTGGCCCGCTCATACTCCTCGATCCCTTCAAAGTGACTCGTGTGCAGCCCCCTGTGTGTATCGGCATATCGAATCGCGAGATCTTCGGCGAATTCCGCGTCGTCGCTGAGATGTTGTCGTTGTGATGCCAGTTTGAGATTCAGCGGTTTGGCCCCAGTCTCACTCGGCCATCTGCAGTCAGAGTTGGGTTCACGATGCCGTACGCATGCTGTCAGACAACTGAGCACGAGAACCAGAAATCCTGACAGGCGCACAGCTATGTAGCATTCTACCATTTAGGTGGATTTACGAAAAGGAGTTGTGAACCGGGGAATATGTCGAAAAACGTCTGCGAGCGGCTGAGGCGGTATCTATAGCATCTGCTGAGCGGACCAGAATGCCGCGTGAGAGCCGGATCTGGAGCCGCTAAAGCCCGTTCCGGAGGGAATTTCTCGCCTCTAGAACGGGCTCGTTGCGTTGCTCTCTTGCAAAAGTTAGTGCGCCGCAGCTAGTAGGGACATCCGTTATAAGACGGATAGTTGCTGTACGGCGCGCCGTAGTAGTACGGACTCGAGTATGCGGGCGCGTAATACCTCGGAGTTGGAGCGTAGTTGAAGTACATATAGTTTCGATCGCGCCAGCCGCGGTCCCAATCTCTTCGGACGTGCCAGTCGTGATCTTCGCGGCCCCAACCTCGCCTTTCGCGGCCCCGATCGCGATCGTGGCGTTCATGCGATTCTCCCCGATCGTGCCAATCCGCCGCCTTTGCCGCGTTCGGCGATACCACTGCGAGCGCGCCAGCCAACACCAAACTAAATAACCCAACCCTTTTCAACATGGGAACCTCTCTTTGAGTCTTTTCAAAAGCCTCTTTGGGCTTTCCTGAAGGTTCGATGTGCTTCATGCTGTGTCTGGTTGCGCCGAGAGCCAGTGAGATGGGATGAAGCTTTGATTAACACGCATCAGGGCTGGTTTCAATCGATCATCTACTGTGGAATGCAACCGGCATGAGCTGCTCAGGTTCCGTTTCTCGGCCCATGCTCCGGTCGATCATCTATGGGATGCTAGAGAAGATGCCAAGCCCCCAGGGACATCCGCTCGAAGGCGAGATGCTCCAAGGCACTCTCGATTTGCTGATTTTGCAAACCCTAGTGCTTGGCCCCGCGCACGGCCACACCATCGCACATGTTATTGAGCAGCGCTCGGAGGAGGTTCTACAGGTCGAGCATGGCTCGTTATATCCAGCGCTGCATCGTTTGGAAAACCGTGGCTGGATCGCGTCCTTCTGGGGCACCTCGGAAAACAACCGTAAGGCCCGATATTACCGGCTCACCGCAGCGGGCCGTAAACAGCTTCTCGAGCACACGAGCCGTTGGGACCGGCTGGTGCGCGCGGTGAATCGGGTCCTTCGACCAGCTGAAGAGTAGGTCGAGATGCGCTGCAACCGTTTCTTTCGCCGTAAGCATTGGGACCAGGAGCGCGCCCGCGAACTGGAGGCGTATCTCGAAATCGAAACGGACGAAAACCTCGCGCGCGGTATGTCTCCCGTGCGGGCGCGTCAGGCCGCGCGACACAAACTCGGAAATTCCACCCTGATTCGCGAGGAGATCTATCACATGAACAGCATCCTGTTCTTTGAAACTGTGTGGCAAGACGTTTGCTACGCCGTGCGAACGCTCGCAAGGAGTCGCGCCTTCGCGTTCGTCGTAATCGCATCGCTGGCGCTCGGCATCGGAGCAAACACCGCCATTTTTAGCTTGATTAACGCGGCTCTGTTGAAAATGCTTCCGGTGAAGAATCCCGAGCAACTGATCCAATTCAAGAATGTCAATCCGGCATTCGAAAACGACATATTTGCCTATTCGGCTCTCAAAGAATTCCGGGATCGCAATCGAGTGTTTTCTGGGATGCTCGCGTTCTGCAACTTAGAGTTCAAGCTGGACGTTGAAGTAAACGGCCAAGGCGGCGTCGCTCGAGGGCAGGCAGTTTCCGGCGATTATTTTTCCACGCTCGGTGTCAATGCCGCACTTGGGCGCACGATCGAGCCCGGCGATGAGAAGACCGCGAATCCCGTGGCCGTCATCACTTACAAGTACTGGCGCGAGCGCTTCGCATCAAATCCCGCGGTCGTGGGAAAGAACGTACTCATTAATAACTCTCCTTTCACGATCATCGGAGTGACGCCGCCCGAGTTTTTCGGTGTCGAGCCCGGCAGTCCGATTGATGTCTCATTTCCACTTACGACGATGGCGGAGGTGAACCCGGGGCTGGCGATGGCCGGAACGCGCGCCGACATTCTGACCGCACCTTTTCGCACCTGGCTGAGCATTATGGGCCGCCTGCAGCCGGCTGTCACAAGGGAAAAAGCACTAGCCAATCTGCAGCCGGTTTTCCGGCAAGCCATGCGCGAGGCGGTTGCAGGGCTGGCGGGTTTGCCATTTGATTCTCCCGCGTTCCGGCGGTCTTACCTGGCAAGCACCTTTAGATTGGAGTCCGGCGGCAAAGGACTCGCCGCGTTGCGCCAGAAATATTCAAAACCGCTTTGGATCTTGTTGGCCATCACCGGCCTGCTGCTTCTTGTGACGTGTGCGAACGTTGCCAATCTGATGCTCGCGCGAGCGAATGCCCGCCACAGAGAAATTGCTGTACGGCTGACTGTGGGCGCCGGAAGCATGCGACTGATCCGTCAATTCTTTACTGAAAGCGTTTTGCTCGCGGTATCCGGCGGCGCTCTCGGGCTAATCGCCGCCTTCTTCGCGTGTAGATCTCTTTTGGCTCTGATGTCGCGTGCGGGCGCACCTCTTTCGCTAAGCGTTCAACCTGATACCGGCGTGCTCGGCTTCACGCTCCTTGTCTCCGTGTTTACAGCCCTTGCATTCGGATTGGCACCCGGGTGGCGAGCGGCCCGGCTCAAGATTGAGAGCACGCGGACCCCCGGTATATCAGGCAGCCGCTCGAGAGTCGGAAAGGCGCTCATCGTTATGCAGATCGCTGCCTCTCTGGTCCTCATGATCGCCGCCGGCCTCTTGGTGCGCAGCCTGGAAAATTTAAAGGACTTCTATCCGGGTTTTAACAAAGATAATGTTCTTTTGTTCTCCGTCGATCCTGGCACGATTGGCTATAAGGGAGACTTGGTTATTCCAGTGGACAAGCGTCTGCTTGACCGGATCAATCGAATCCCTGGCGTTCGCTCGGCAACCTTTTCCTTTTTCAGCCCTCTAAGTCTTCACGGCTCCACCTCGCCAAGAGTTGAGGAGACGATGTCACAGTCCGTCAAGGCAACAGAGTCGGTCGGCATAAACGAGGTCGGACCGAAGTATTTCACAACGCTCCAGATTCCCGTGCTGTACGGCAGGGACTTTACCGACGCCGATCAAGCCGGAGCTCCAAAAGTGGCCATCATCAATGAAACGATGGCGGACGATTATTTCGGCGAATCAAACCCGATGGGGCGCCATATCAGCGTGCCGGACTGGAACGGCGATCCGAGCTGGCGCACAATCGTCGGCGTGATGAAAGATGTGAAGAATAGCGATCTGCGGGAATCGCCAACTCCGATGGTTTACTTGCCGCTGTTCCAGTCGGTGGAGGGCGCGGTGACATTCGAGGTCCGCACCGCGATGGACCCTCATCGCATCGTGAAAGCCATTTTGAAAGCTGTCAAAGCTACCGAGGGCCGCTTACCGGTCTCGGATGTCAAGGGACTAACCGAGCAGATGGATCAATCGTTGATGCAGGAGCGTCTGGTCGCTTCGCTTTCGAGCCTGTTCGGTGTGCTAGCGTTACTTCTGGCAGCTGGCGGGTTGTATGGCCTGATGACCTACGCGGTGAATCGAAGGACGGGAGAGATCGGGGTTCGCATGGCGCTGGGCGCCGCGCGCGGACAGATCGCCGGCATGATCCTGCGCGAAACGCTGCAGCTTGTCTTTATTGGTCTCGGGATCGGAATTCCGGTGGCAATTGTTACATCGCGGTTGATTAAGAGCGAGCTGTACGGGCTGAAATCTGACGACCCCGCTATCTTATTCATTGCGATTTCCATCATGGCAGGCGTTGCCTTTTTGGCGGCCTATCTCCCGGCGAGGCGAGCATCGCGAGTAGAAGCGATGGTGGCGCTGCGAACCGAATAGTCTGTGCTGCAACCGTGGCTACTCGCGAAACTCTGAAAACTACTTGGCGCAGCAACGCGCTCGAAGAGAGTCCATGTAAGCGAGCACAATGTCATCCTCTTCCACGGACCACATCGAGTTTCCAACCGAGACGCTTTCAATGGAGGCCATCGCGCCAGGTTTGCAAGGGCTGCGGATCGCCTTCGTGAATGTCTTCTCTGTAAGCCATCAGGATGGCTCTTGGACATTGATAGATGCCGGCCTGCCATTTAGCGAGAAGCTGATACGCAACTGGGCGGAAAAGAATTTCAGGACGGCTCCGAAAGCGATCGTACTCACCCACGGCCATTTCGACCACGTCAGCGCGGCTCGCAGTCTAGCTGAGGAATGGGACGTACCCATCTACGCGCATTCCCTCGAGTTTCCTTATCTGACCGGGAAACAGGAGTATCCTGCTCCTAATCCCGGCGCTGGTGGAGGATTGATGAGCGCGCTTTCGCCGATTTATCCCCGGGGTCCTGTCGATCTCGGCAACCGTCTGCGCGCAATTCCTCTGCGGGACGGATCGCCTGCTTTCGCTGAGTTGCCTGAATGGCAGGTCTTGCACACTCCCGGTCATACGCCGGGGCACGTCTCGTTCTTCCGACCTCAAGACAGAGCGCTGCTCGTAGGAGACGCGTTCTGCACCACGAAGCCGGAGTCGTTCTTTGAAGCCGCACTAGCGCAACCGCCCGAACTCCATGGGCCTCCGGCCTATTTCACGTGGGACTGGAGTCTGGCCGGGAAATCAGTTGAGCAGCTTGCGAAACTCGATCCAAACGTAGTCGCACCGGGGCACGGGAAACCGCTATCGGGGGCGGATCTTCCGGATGCGCTGAAAAAACTCGCAGCACACTTCGGCGAAATCGCAGTTCCTGACAACAAGAAAAGAGCGAGAGCAGTGTCTGAGTCGCGCTAAACTCCCGGAGGCCGCGGAGTATAGGTTGCCTGAGGTTGGTACGGGGCCGGCTGAGGATGGACGGGAGCCGGCTGACCTAGATAGGCTCCGCCACTTTCAAGTATTCGGCGCGCCTCCTCGCTGAACAGAACCCATAAGCCGTACATCCCGAGCGCGGTACCAAGGGGAATGTGGAATAGATGCAGCACGGAAACGACGATCATCAGAATGCGCGACCACGGCTTGTAATTAATTAGTCCCCAGCCGCCCAGAATCGATGGCAACGAAAGTACTAGGAAAAAGATCGCCAGGGCGAGGCCAATGGTCGCTATGATCGGCGCAGCCATCGCGGCACCAGGATCTGTGTTGTAACCTCTCCTGACCTGTTGCGAGACGAACGCGGCCACGCCACCCATGACGAACAGGAGAAAGACGCCCACCATCGCGGTAAGCGACCCCATGATTATGTTCAAGATCCCGAGAATCCGGATGTGCTGCTGCATTGTTCCTCCAGCCCAAGGGCTTACGTTGAATGATACGTCAAAATCGATAGACGCGTTCATTCGCCCGAACGTAATATCAGCAGCTTAGCCGCCTGATTAGTTCAGAGTCCGGTACTAGGGATTCTGCCGTAATCCTGGATCAGACGCTGTAAGCTACAGAAAACACGATAGACTGGGAGTAGGTGGCCCTTCACCGCCGTTGGCCTGAACGCTGATGATCCTTAGCCTGCCATTTGCTTGGCTCTTTGCCCAACCGACGCTCGGTGCGCGCATTGCGACCAGCCTGTTCGACGATACGTTTTCAGGGATTTACCGGCTTTCGCCGTTCGATTGGGCGCTCCTGGTCCCTTACTTTGGGATCCTGACGATTCTCTCGGTTTACGGTTTGCACCGCTATGAAACCATGCGGAGATATCGGAAATATCGGAAGAATCTGCCCAGCCAGCCAGCGCGGCGGTTCGAGCAGCTTCCGAAGATCACGGTTCAGTTGCCGCTTTATAACGAACGGTTCGTAGTGGCTCGCCTTCTCGAGGAAGTCAGTAAGATCGACTACCCATGCGAATTACTGCAGATTCAGGTTCTGGATGATTCGACTGACGAAACTCATCCCTATACAGAACGGCTCTGCAACGAGTACCGGGCGGCCGGGCTTGCTATCGAATATCGCCATCGAACAAACCGGCACGGCTACAAGGCCGGGGCGCTACAGGAAGGCTTAGAAACCGCAACGGGCGAGTTCATCGCAATTTTTGACGCCGATTTTATTCCTCCACCTGATTTCCTGTTGAGCACGGTGCATTACTTTACTGATGCCGATGTGGGCGTGGTGCAGACGCGCTGGAGTTACCTGAACAAGGAGTACAGCATCCTAACGCAGGTTGAGGCCATGCTGCTAGATGGCCATTTCGTTCTGGAGCATGGGGCGCGCTGCGGATCGGGGCTCTTTTTTAATTTCAATGGGACGGCCGGAATCCTGCGGCGCAAGATGATTGATGATGCTGGCGGGTGGCAGCACGAAACTCTGACGGAAGATTCTGATTTAAGTTACCGGGCGCAATTGAATGGCTGGCGATTCGTATACGTTCCACGGGTGGACTGCCCATCGGAGCTTCCGGTTGAGACGTATGGATTTCAAGTTCAGCAGGCACGCTGGGCTAAAGGCTTGACTCAGGTCGCGAAAAAACTGCTGCCTCGAATCTTCAAAGCCGACCTGCCGTTGCGGGTGAAGGTGGAAGCGTTCATGCACTTGACGCCGAACATCTCCTATCCGCTGATGATCGCAGTTTCATTGCTGCTGTTGCCTGTGATGATCGTCCGGTTCTACATGGGCGTGTTCCAGATGGTCGTCATTGATCTCCCGCTGATCATCGCCTCCTTTTGGTCGATTTCAGCGTTCTACCTGTATGCTCAACGGGAGCTGTATCCCAAATCCTGGTGGAAATCGATTGCGTTTCTGCCAATGCTCATGGCTGCGGGGGTGGCTCTGACGGTCAGCAATAGCAAGGGCGTAATCGAGGCGCTCTTCGGCATTCAAAGCAGCTTTGCGCGCACAGCCAAGTACGCTTTGGGAACGCAGAAGGTTAAGCTCCGAGCGGCAGCATACCGGCGCAAGAGCGGATGGCTACCCTACGTAGAAATCCTGATTGGCGGCTATTTCGTCTTCATGGTGGACTTTGCGTTCCAGACGCTGAACTTCTTTGCGATTCCGTTTCTTCTGCTGTTTGTGTGCGGCTACTGGTGGGCAGGCTTCACCACCTTATACGAGGAATATCGCGACAAGCTGCAATGGCAGCGGGCGCGGAAGTTGGCGGAAGTGCAGTAGCGTAAATACGTCGAGGCCGGGGCTCTTATCGCCAGCGGAACAGACGCAGTGCCAGGAAGAACGGGATCAAACACCAGGCGGCGATCACAACCAATTGCCACTGTAGTTTCGTAAAGCCGGCCCCTTGCAGCATGTTCCCGCGTAAAGCGTCGATCACGGCCGTCAGGGGAAGCGCTCGGATAACAGGCTGCACAACGGCCGGAAACCGATCGGCTGAGAAAAAGATCCCGGATAGAATCCACATAGGCAGCATTACCAGATTCATGAGGCCTGATACTGCCTCGATCGTCCGGGCACGGCAGGCGGTCAGCAGCCCCAGCGCGCTAAAGCACAGGGAAGAAACTACGCACAGGGCCGCCAGTTCCCAGAGCGAGCCGCGAAGGGGCACACCAAAAACCAGCGCCGCGAAAGCGAGGAAGACGATCACTTCAACCGGCAGCATGACCAGACGAGACAGAATGAACGACGCCAGGTACTCCCAGCGGCGCATTGGAGAGGCGATCAATCTCTTCAGCAGCTTTTTCTGACGGAAATCAACGATCGCTAGTCCCAAGCCCCATATCGAGCTGCCCATCAAGTTCATCCCAAGTAGACCGGGCACTACGAAATCGATATAGCGCGAGCCGGTCTCACGTACCAAATCGTTCTGTGTACGAAACGAATCCGAGCGGCCAGCGCTGTGTTGAAGCGCGTTGTCGGTGAGAAGCCGTGCGGTGCGGGCATCGGGATTTGTATCGTCGTAACGGTAAGTGACGCCATACGGACCAGCAATGGCGAGCAATTCTATTCGCCCAGTTTTCAATGCGAGTTCGCCACTGGCCTGGTCCGTGGTCGCGACCGACAAATTCTTATCGTTCCCCAGCATCTTTGCCAAATTCGGCCCGACGACACCGATTTTCAAAACGTCCGGAGGGCGGTTTCGGAAAGCGATCCCGAGTCCTAGAGCCAGCAGGATCGGGAACACGAATATCCAAAAAATCGCATCCGGCTCACGGAAAAACAGATGGAAACGCGAGAGCGTCAACTGAACAAGCGAGCGCTCTACAAAACGCTGCTCGTCCGGCTCGGTGCGGCCAGGATGGGTGGCGACGGCCTGTTCAATCATCGCGCAGATTCCTTCCTGTGAGCGAGACGAACACATCTTCCAGTGTCGCCGAATGCGTCCGGAGTTCTGTGAGTTTCACACCCCGGCGCGCAAGATCCCCGAAGACAAGCGGGACAGATGTGTGCAGCTCGGAGACTGACAGGTGATACCGCCCGTCACCAGAATGTGTGCAGTGGAATCCTGCTACTGTCTCCAGTGCTGGCCATGCGGTGTCTCCCTCGACGGCAAACTCGACGATGTTTTCCGCGCCGAGTGAGCTGACGAGTTCGCGCGGTGTCCCGAGCGCGATAATCCGGCCATGATCCATGACCGCGACGCGGTCACACAGCCTTTCTGCTTCATCCATGTAATGCGTTGTGAGAATGATTGTTCGGCCTGCTCTTTTCAGCTCTTCCACGAGGTCCCACAGGTGCCGGCGCGCTTGGGGATCTAGACCTGTTGTCGGCTCGTCCAGGAAAAGGAGTTCCGGGTCTCCGACCAGCGCGCACGCCATCGCAAGCCGTTGTTTCTGTCCGCCAGATAAGGTACCCGCGCGCGCAGACTTCTTCTCATGTAGCTGGACCGTTTCGATGATCTGGCTCACGGAGATGCCGCGCTGGTAGAAACTGCGAAAGAGCCGGACGATCTCTTCGACGGTGAGCTTTTCGGGGAACTGTGTTTCCTGGAGCTGGATGCCGATCCGTTCGCGCAACTCCCTGGCGTTTTTTCGCCAGCTCAGGCCCAGTAGTTCCACGCTTCCGGTGTCCGGCTCGGTCAATCCTTCACAGATCTCGATAGTGGTCGTCTTTCCGGCACCGTTTGGGCCCAAGAGTCCAAAGCACTCGCCTGGATACGCCTCGAGGTCGAGACTATCAACGGCCTGGACATTGCCGTAGGCCTTACGAAGATTGCGAATCGAAAGGGGCAGGGGAGCGTTCGAAGGCAACATTTCCTAGTATGAAGGCATGTTGTGGGGACGTTCAACCCGCGTGCAAACAGCCGCTGCCAATGTGAGATAAAAGCAGAATCATGGCCCATATAGGTGTCTTCAGCCTTCCGATGCGCAGCCATGTGAACCTTTTCGTGGCGCTAGCGGAAGCGCTGGCCCGTCGGGGACACCGGCTTACATTCTTCGGCATATCTGAAACCGCGAGTAGAATCCTGAACGCCGGCTTCAATTTCCGTTCCACAGAACCGGATGATCTGCCGCCCGGGACTCTAGGAAACATGATGCGCGAGATGGGCAATCTGGGACCGATTAAGGCCATGCGCCTCCAGGGACGGTTCGATGAACTTCGCTACGAGGCCATTCTGAAAAAAGGCCCTGGATTGATCGCGCAGAGCGAGCTCGACGCTATGATTGTCGATCAAGCGGAGGCTTGCAGCGGCTCGCTTGCGGAAGCGGTGGGGTTACCTTGGGTGAGCGTTGCCAACGGGCTTTGCATGAATGCGGAGCCCGGGGTTCCACCCTTCTTTACTTCCTGGAACTACAGCGAGAATGCATGGGCTATCGCTCGAAACCGGCTCGCTTACGCAGGCATGCGATGGGCAGCGAGATCAATTGCGGCGAAAATCAACCAGTATAGAAGAAGCTGGGGCCTGAAAGCTTATGAGTGCATGGATGATTCATTCTCTCCGTTTGCTCAAATTGCTCAGCAGAACCGAGAATTCGATTTCCCACGCCAGGAATTACCGAACTGCTTTCATTATGTGGGGCCGATTCGTGCCGCTTCCAGACCCGCGGGTTCTTTTCCCTGGGACCGCCTGGACGGTCGTCCATTGATTTATTCATCCTTCGGTACATTGTTGAATCGTCACAAGCATTTGTACAAGACTGTGGCGGAGAGCTGTCAGGGGCTCGCCGCCCAATTAGTGGTTTCGCTGGGCGGCGGGGCGAGTGATCGTAATGAATTCACGTCCTTGCCAGGCCGTCCCTTAGTCCTCGAATTTGCGCCGCAAAGCGAGGTGTTACGCCATGCCGCGCTCACGGTCACCCATGGGGGGCTGAATACAACGCTCGAATGCCTGAGCGAAGGAGTTCCCCTCGTCGCAGTTCCAATCGCCTTCGAACAGCCCGGGATTGCGGCAAGGATCCGCTGGAGCGGAACAGGAGAGTTGGTTCGGTTTAGGAGCGCCACGTCGGCAAAGCTCCGAAGTGCGATAGTCAAAGTCCTCGGGGAGCCGCGCTATCGCGAATCCGCAGCCCGCATGGCCGCCGCGATCGCCCGCACGGGCGGGTGCGAGGAGGCGGCCGACATAGTCGAGGAAGTCATTCGCACGAAACGGCCTGTCCCCGGCAATTCTAATCACCTCCCGCTGGAGCGGACCGCAGCAAGGGCGAATTGATGGCGCACATCGGCATCTTCTGTCTGCCGATGCCGAGCCACCTGGCGCTCTTTCTGGCGCTTGCCGAGACGCTCGCCGGCCGTGGCTACCGGATCACGATGTTCGGGATTTCCGAAAACAAGAGCAGAATTCAGGAGGCTGGATTCGAGTTTCAACCGACCGATCCTGATTCGGTGCCGCCCGGAACTCTTGGCCAGATGATACGGAAGATAGGCCAAGTTCCACCGCTCGCGGCGATGCGCCTTCAAGGCCGGATCGATGAGCTCCGCTATGAAGCGGTTCTACACAAGGGTGCTGCGGCCGTCAAAGAGGTGAAACTCGACGGAATGATTGTGGATCAGGCCGAGGCTTGTAGCGGCTCGATTGCGGAAGCAGCGGGCTTGCCGTGGGTGGGTGTTGCGAGCGGGCTCTGTATGAATGCGGAACCTGCCGTTCCCCCTTTGTTGACGCCTTGGAGCTACAGCGAGAATCTCTGGTGTCTCGTCCGTAACCGCGTCGCGTATGCCGGCCTGGAGCTTGCCGCCATCAAAACGAAAAGCATAATAAATCGTTACCGCAAGCGGTGGGGCTTACCACCGCTGTGCCTAAATAATGAGGCGTTCTCACCGTTCGCTCAAATCGCGCAACAGAACCGGGAATTCGACTTCCCGCGCCACCAATTGCCTAAGTGGTTCCATTATGTAGGTCCAATTCATGCCAAGTCTCGTCACCTGGTGGATTTCCCCTGGAATCGTCTAAACGGCCGACCCATGATCTACGCGTCCTTAGGAACGGTGAATCGTCATAAGAACGTTTTCACAGCGATCGCCGAAGCATGTTCAGACTTGCATGTTCAATTGGTACTCTCGCTTGGCGGCGGCGAAGATGTTCCGGAGTTGACCAACCTGACCGGCTCGCCTCTCATTGTGAGATTCGCTCCGCAACCGGATCTTCTCAAACGGGCTTCGCTGACCATCACTCATGGCGGACTTAACACCACACTCGAGAGCCTAACGAATGGAGTTCCGCTAGTAGCGATTCCCATCAACTTCGACCAGTTCGGCGTCGCCGCCAGGATTCGCTGGACCGGAACGGGAGAGTTTGTAAAAGCTTCGGGAATTCGATCTGAAGACTTGAAGAGCGCCGTTACAAAAGTGTTGAGGGAACCAAGCTACCGCGAACATGCCAATAAAATGCGGGACGCTATAGCTCGCACAGGCGGCTCCGAACAGGCGGCTGACATTATCACAGAAGTGATTCGCACCCGTAGGCCGGTGCTCTCCTGAAGGCTGCGATATCGTGAGGGACTGTGGGTCTAAGCGAAGATCTTGCGGTCATTGCCAGACAGGAACAGCGGCTGAGATTTTCGGTGTTCGACGAAGAGTCGGCGTGGAAACTGGGTTGCCGGCTCCGGGGCATGGCGCTGGCGCGGAGTGCGCCGCTGGTGATCGAGGTACAGCGATTCGGGCAGCCGCTCTTTTTGTGCGCACTGGCGGGCAGCACGCCCGATAACATCGCTTGGGTCCGGCGAAAGGGAAACGTGGTCGCGCGATTTCATCGGAGCTCCTATGGAATGGGCCTTGAACTGCACCAGAAGAACACCAGCTTGGCGGACCGCTTCGGGCTGATTCTCACGGAATTCGCAGCGCACGGCGGATCGTTTCCGATTACGATCGCAGGCTCGGGCGTGATTGGATCGGTAGGGGTTTCAGGACTGCCGCAGCGCGATGACCATGAACTGGTGGTAGAAGCGCTGTGTGGAGAACTGGGACTCGCATATGCCGAACTCAAGCTCCCCGCCGCATGAAATGGCGTTCCCGCGTCCTGCTTACGCTTAAATAGGAATTTCTATGAAGCTTCAGAGCTACACGATTACCCAGGGAAAAGACCGCGCCCCGGCTCGCTCGTACCTCAAGTCGATTGGCTATACCGATGAGGATTTGAAGAAGCCGATCATCGGGATCGCAAACACCTGGATCGGCACCATGCCTTGCAATTACAACCTCCGCGAGCTGGCGGTCGATGTTGCGCGCGGTATCCGCGAAGCGGGCGGAACGCCGATGGAGTTCAACACCATCGCTATCAGCGACGGCATAACGATGGGCACCGAAGGAATGAAGACTTCGCTCGTGAGCCGTGAAGTGATCGCCGATTCTATCGAGCTGGTCGCGCGCGGTCACATGTTCGATGGAATTGTCGCCCTTGTTGCCTGCGACAAAACGATTCCTGGCGCTGCCATGGCGCTGCTGCGGTTGAATCTTCCCGGCGTTGTTCTTTATGGCGGGACGATTCTGCCGGGCAAATATAACGACAAAGACATCACCATCCAGGATGTTTTCGAAGCCGTCGGCGCCAATGCGGTCGGGCGGCTGAGCGATCAGGAACTGCTTGCAATGGAGAATGCGGCATGCCCCGGACCGGGCGCTTGCGGCGGCCAATACACTGCCAATACCATGGCGACTGTCATGGAAGTGATTGGCCTTTCCCCGATGGGCGTGAATGCTATCCCGCAGGTCGACGAAAGAAAGCACGAAGCGGCCCACTACTGCGGCGAAGTGATCCTCAGCGCGGTGAAGAACAATCTGCGGCCGCGAGATATAGTTACACGCGCGGCCATCGATAACGCCATCGCCAGTGTAGCGGCTTCCGGCGGATCGACCAATGCCGTTCTCCATTTGCTGGCATTCGCTCGCGAGGCCAACATCCCTCTCACCATTGACGATTTTCAGGAGTTGAGTGAAAGGACACCGTTGCTCGCGGATCTCAAACCGGCAGGTAGGTACACTGCCGCGGACGTCGATAAAGCCGGTGGTATTCCGGTGATTTCGAAACGCCTGCACGATGGAGGATTCGCCCGGTCCTCGGCCATGACGATAACCGGCAAGACCTTTGGCGAGCAGGTGAACTTAGTCGTCAAAGAAACACCGGGGCAGGATGTCATCCGCCCGCTCGATAATCCGATCAAGAAATCCGGCGGACTCGTGATTCTGAAAGGGTCTCTGGCGCCGGAGGGCTGCGTGATCAAAGTGACCGGACTGAACCGTACGGAGCAAACGGGACCTGCGCGAGTATTTGATAGCGAAGAGGCCGCGATGGCGGCTGTACTCGGCGGCAAAATTCAGCCAGGAGACATTGTGATCATCCGATACGAAGGACCTAGAGGGGGCCCCGGGATGCGCGAAATGCTCGGAGTGACAAGCGCGATTGTCGGTGAGGGCCTCTCGGAGAGCGTAGCACTGGTCACCGACGGCCGGTTCAGCGGCGCTACTCGGGGTTTTATGGTTGGCCACGTCGCTCCCGAAGCCGCGGTCGGTGGACCCATTGCCGCCGTTCGCGAAGGCGATTCGATCACCATCGATGTAAAAGCGCGCCGGATCGGTCTGGACATTTCTGTCTCCGAACTGCATGAGCGCCTGGCCGGATTCGAGCGGCCCGCTCCCAAGTACACGACCGGCGTAATGGCGAAATATGTCGCACTGGTGGGCTCCGCTTCCGATGGCGCCGTTACCTCGCGCCCGACACTCTAGGTGCTTGGCGACTGCGAATGATTGGACATCTCCGTGGAACGCTGATCGAAAAACATCCGAATCAGGTGATCATCGAGGCAGCCGGTGTCGGATACGACATCCAGATCCCAATTTCCACGTACACCTCGCTTCCTGATCTCGGCCAATCGGTGGCACTTCGTATCCATACGCACGTCCGCGAAGACGCGCTGCTGTTATTCGGTTTTACTAGCGCCGAAGAGAAGGCGCTGTTCGAAAAACTCATCTCGGTAACGGGCATTGGGCCGAAGCTCGGGATCACCGTTCTGTCCGGCTTGGCGACCCATGATCTGCTCGACGCGATCCGCACTGGAGATGTGCAGCGGCTGGTGCGCATCCCTGGCGTCGGTAAGAAAACCGCCGAACGTATTGTGCTCGAGTTGAAGGACAAGGTCGCTGCTATACAAGTGGAAGGCAAAACGCCCGAAGCTGTGTCGCCCCAGCCCGCATTCTCCGCGCTCGAAATGGACGTTCTCTCCGCTCTTCAGAATCTCGGTTGCAGCCGTCCAGCCGCCGAGGAGGCACTTAGAAAAGTGAAGAGTCGCGGAGCCCCGGATACGTTTGAGCCGTACTTCCGTGCCGCCATGGCGGTGGTGCGCTAACCTTGATCCTGAAACTGAGCGGGAACCGATAGCCGCTCAGAAGTTTTTTGATGCGCGCCCAAAGCACCGTTTCATCCGCCCAGCAGGAAGACGAACGTCAGTTTGAAGCTGCCCTGCGCCCCACCCGTCTCGAGGATTTCGCGGGGCAGCCTCATGCGCGTGAGCAACTCGCGATTGCGATCGAAGCCGCGAAGCACCGCGGCGAGGCCATGGATCACGTGCTTCTCTGCGGTCCGCCCGGACTCGGCAAAACGACTCTCGCCGGCATCATCGCCCAGGAACTCGGCGTCACTCTCGACCAGACCGCTGGTCCGGTCCTGCAAAAGAAGCTTGATCTCACCGGCATCCTGAGCAGCGTTCGGGCTCGCCAGGTCTTCTTCATCGATGAGATTCATCGCCTGCTGCCCGACATTGAGGAGATTCTCTACGCGGCGCTGGAGGACTTTCGGCTCGATATTCTAATTGGCACAGGACCAGGCGCGCGGACGCACTCGCTTCCTCTTCCCAGGTTCACTGCGGTTGGCGCAACTACCCGGCAAGGCTTGCTGAGCGCTCCTCTACGCAGCCGGTTTGGCATTGTGCTCAGGCTCGATCCGTATGACGAGGAGACGCTTGCAAGTATCGTTCAACGGTCCGCGGGTCTGCTCGAAATCGGAATCGATCGAGACGCAGCACGAGAGATCGCCCGCCGCGGGCGGGGCACGCCCCGAATTGCGAATCGGCTTCTTCGGAGGGTTCGCGATTATGCGCAGGTTCGCGCCGATGGCCGCATTGACTTCGCTGTTGCGGAAGCAGCTCTCAATCTTCTCAAAGTGGATCGCCACGGTCTCGACGAAATCGACCAGAAGATCGTGATCACCATAGCGTCGAAGTATGGCGGTGGCCCCGTCGGCCTGAGCACCATCGCCGCTTCGATCGACGAGCAGGCCGACACTATCGAAGAGGTCTACGAGCCGTATCTAATGCAGCTTGGCTTTCTCGATCGAACTCCGCGCGGCCGCGTCGCCACCGATCGCGCCTTCGAGTATTTCCAGATTCCGCGCCGCCAACGTCTCGTAGGCGCTCAAAATAGTCTGTTTTGACGCTGGTTGTGATATCGTTCACTTGCGATGTCCAGAAGTACCGATCTTTCTCGCCGCAACCTTCTGAAATTGATTGCGGCTTCCGCACCACTTGCCGTCCTCGCGAAAGGAAAGCAAATACCGATCGGCCTCGAGCTTTACTCCGTCCGCGACGAGCTGAAAAAAGACCGCACGGCCACACTTCAAGCCGTAAGCAAGATGGGCTACGAATGCGTCGAGTTCTACGCGCCCTACTATGAATGGACCACCGAAGAGGCCAAGCAGGTTCGCAAGCAACTCGACGATCTCAAGCTGCGATGCTATTCCACGCACAATGACCGGCAATTCCTCACGCCCGAGGGCCTGACGAAAGCGATCGAGCTGAATAAGATTCTGGGAACGCGTTTCATCGTGCTGGCGCATCCGGGCAAGGAACCGGCCAGCATTGACGAGTGCAAACAGCTTGCGGATTTCTTGAACCGGGCCAATCGCACCATGGAATCCGAGGGACTCCATGCCGGCTATCACAATCACGACCTCGAATGGAAGCCCATCGATGGGCAAGTGCCTTTGCAGGTGATTGCCGCGAACACGGACAAGAGCATTATGCTGCAGCTCGACGTCGGCACCTGCGTTTCCACCGGGAGCGATCCCGTTGCCTGGGTCAACAGCCATCCGGGACGCATCAAGTCAATGCACTTGAAAGACTGGTCGCCGGATCAGGGTTATAAGGTTTTGTTTGGCGAAGGCGTTGTCCCTTGGAAGAAACTTTTCGCGGCCGCGGAGAGTAAAGGGGGTGTTGAGTACTACCTCATCGAGCAGGAAGGCAGCAGGTATCCCGAACTGGAAACGGCTGAGCGCTGCATAGTCGCTTATCGGGACTTGCAGAACGGCAAATCAAGTTCCTGACCAGCAGGCCACCCGCTTTTCGAGGAAAGCTGAAATTCCTTCCCGCGCGTCGCCGGCGAGCGCATTGGTCGTCATGACTTCTTTCGCGTACGCATACGCCTTCTGCTGATCCAAATCGATTTGCGTGTAGAAGGCCTGCTTGCCGATGCTCACCGTGAGAGGACTCGCGTCGCCCACCCGAGCCGCGAGTTCAAGCGCACGGGCGCGCAGTTCCGCTGAGGCTACAACTTGATTGACTAACCCCCACTCTGCGGCCCTGCATGCCGGGATTGCCTCTCCCGTTAACAGCATTTCGAGCGCCCGCTTCCGCCCGATCGACCGGGTCAACGCGACCATAGGCGTGGTACAAAACAGGCCAATGCGCACGCCCGGAGTCGCAAACGAAGCATCTTCAGAGGCTACCGCCAGATCGCAAGTCGCAGCTAGTTGACAGCCCGCCGCGGTCGCCATTCCCTGCACCTCTGCGATAACCGGTTGCGGGATCGACTGAATCTGTTCCATCAGTTCGACGCAAGCATCGAAAATTTCGCGGTACTCGGCCACGGTGCGTCCAACCATTTCGCTGAGATCGTGTCCCGAGCAGAACACTTTTCCGCTTGCAGCCAGAATCACTGCCGCAATCGAGCGGTCCTTTCCCAATTCCTCAAAACACGCCGTCAGCTCGCGCATCAGGTCGAGCGACAAGGCGTTGCGCCGGTTCGGCCGGTTTAGAGTGACAATGGCGGTCCGGTTCTCGATCTCGAAGAGCAGATTTTGGTAGGTCATATCGTCCTAGTCCTAGTCAACCACTTATCGTCAAACGCCAGAGGTGCGCGTTATTCAGCGGATTTTGCTGCTACACTTTGTGCTAATCAGGCGAGAGGTACTGCCCAAAGAGCAACAGAACCAGACTCAGCGTGCGATATCGGCTGAGACCGGGCTACGGATCGGGAACTTATTTGATGCTGCATTGGCAGAGTCTCTTGAGCAGCGCGCCGACTTTGTAGAGAAGAATTGTCCTGGAGACCCCGAGATCCGGCAGGAAGTCTTACCGCTCCTCGCATCTGCGGAAAGGGCTGGCTCGTTTTACAGTGCAACCCTTTGGTACAGCCAGCATGCAAGGCGACTATGCGCTCGTCGGTACCTATGGTGCTAATGTCGCTCGCCTGCTTGGGACGTATCACGCCGATGGCTTAGGCAATCTGAAGGGAACCGCCAAGGTCAATCTACCGGGCGCTGGAACAGAACGAGTAGTGGTCAGCCTACGTATGGAAGGTACTTACACGATTAGTGAAGATGGCACTGGTATCGTCTATGTCACGGTGATTTTCCCCGACGGCAGGACTAGCGACGTCACACTCGACCTCCTTATAAAAAAGGCCGAGGTGATCGATGGTCTCAAAAATCGCGACCGAAACCACGACCGCGCAGCGCGAGCCCAGTCCCGTCGTCGACGGGGAGTTTGTCACTCACGTGGCGACCAGGCGACCCGACACCGCACACGATTGAGCCCTTTTGAGGTTCACACCAAGAACTGTTGCGAGGATTGGTTGGGGAAGGGCGAACCAAGTCGTCTCCTCATCCGTTCTCTGAAACGGTTCTACAAATTCCGCAGATGGCGATTGTGCTTGCAGCTCTTCCATGGGTGCGCCGGCTTGGCCGGTTTAGGGTGACGATGGCAGTTTGTTCTCGATCTCAAAGAGAAGATTCTGGTAACTGATGATGCCCTGACTGTAGTCAACCGCCTTTCAGAGCCGTTCTTTGGATGATAGGCATATGACCCGCCAGCGCCTATCCGAACCGGCTTCGAGACAAGCCCTGATCCTGAGCCTCTGCCTCCTGTTTGCTTCTGGCAGTCTGTTCGCCCAGAAGTCTGGCTGGCAGCCATCGCCGGGCCACACGCAGACGCCGATATGGGCAGGCACGGCACCAGACGCGCAGTTTGGCCCGCCGGCCAATACTGAAACGGTGCCGGAAGCAGGAGAGGTCGACAACGTCTCACGACCGACCATCACGGTCTATTCGCCAAACGGAAAGAATACGGGCGCTGCCGTAATCGTCTTTCCGGGCGGAGGCTATTTCGTTCTGGCTATCGATCTTGAAGGCACGGAGGTCTGTGACTGGCTGACGTCAAAAGGGATTACTTGCGTGCTCTTGAAGTATCGCGTTCCGAACACGGGGCCGCATTGGGATGGACGATGCAAGTGTCAGGTGAATCCGAAAGCCCCGATGGCCCTCGAAGATGCTCAGAGGACAGTAGGGCTGGTCCGCTTCCACGCTGCCGAGTACCATGTCGATCCGCACAAGATCGGCGTGCTTGGATTCTCGGCAGGCGGCCATCTGGTCACGGATATCAGCACGCATTTTGATAAGCGTGCGTATCCTCCTGTAGATGCCGCCGACAAAGTAAGCTGCCGCCCGGATTTCGCGGTGGCCCTTTATCCGGGGCATCTTTGGCTTTCCGCCTACAAGAAACTTGAGTTGAATCCGGATGTTCCTGTCACGCGCCGGACGCCGCCTACCTTCTTGCTGCAGGCCGAGAATGATCCGGTGGACAGCGTCAATAACTCGCTGGTTTACTACATTGCGCTGAAGAACGCTGGGGTTCCAGTAGAGATGCACCTATACGCGGAAGGCAAGCATGCGTTCGGGCTGCGTCGCACGAAGTTTCCGATAACGCGATGGCCTTCGCTGGTGGAAACGTGGCTGGCGACGATCAGGATGATTCCGGAGCAGGACGGGCGATGATTTGGACATTCGCCAGCACTATGCTGCGGTACAGTACTGACGATGCAGATCGTTCACGTCCACGTACAGGTCAAGCCGGAATCCATCGAAGCGTTCCGCGAAGCGACGGTGGAAAACGCCCGGAACAGCGTTCGCGAGCCGGGAATAGCGCGATTCGATGTGATGCAGGACGCATCGAACCCAGCGCACTTCGTACTCGTTGAGGTCTATCGAACTCCCGACGCTCCTGCGCAGCATAAAGCCACAGCTCATTACCAGAAATGGCGCGATGCAGTTGCGGATATGATGGCCGCGCCGCGCACTAGCGCGCAGTTCCACAACATCTTTCCAAACGATGAAGGCTGGTGATGCACTTCGAATTCGCAACGGCTGCGAGGATTGTCTTCGCTTCCGGCGCTCTGAGCCGTGCGCCGAACATAGTCCGCGAATTTGGTACACGCGCGCTAGTGATCACAGGCCGCAATCGCACTAGAGCTGCGCCGTTGATCGAGGGGTTGGAACGTGCCGGTTGCAAAACCTCGCTGTTCGCGACCAATGGCGAGCCTACGTTAGAGATTGTTCGGAAAGGAGCACAGATAGCGCGCCAGGATTGCGAGCTTGTCATCGGATTTGGAGGCGGCAGCGCTATAGATACGGCGAAGGCTGTTGCGGCTCTAGCTCCTAATTCCGGCGAACCGCTCGACTATTTGGAAGTAATCGGGAAGGGCAAGCCGCTCGAACACGCTCCTCTGCCGGTGATCGCCATTCCTACGACTGCCGGAACGGGAGCTGAAGTGACCCGGAACGCAGTCCTCGGCTCGCCGGAACATCGAGTGAAAGCCTCTTTGCGAAGCCCTCTCATGCCCCCCAGAGCGGCTATCGTGGATCCAGACTTGACGCTCGACCTGCCCGAGAACATAACGGCTAGCACTGGTCTCGACACCCTCACGCAACTCATCGAACCGTACGTATCCAAACGCGCGAATCTAATGACGGATCTCTTCTGCAGAGAGGGCTTGAAGCGCGTTTCGCAAGCATTGCCGCAGGCATTTCGCAACGGCGGCGACCGCGGCGCCCGCGACTCGATGTCGTTCGCCAGTTTACTAAGCGGACTGGCGCTCGCGAATGCGGGTCTGGGTGTGGTCCACGGCTTTGCAGCGCCCTTGGGTGGAATGTTGGAGGCTCCGCACGGCGCGTTGTGCGCGGCGGTTCTTCCTTACGGAATGGCAATGAACATTCGTGCGCTTCGCGAACGAGCTCCGGAAAGCGATGCGCTTGCCCGCTACGCCGAAATCGCCGGCATTCTCACGGGCAGCGCCGATGCCGAGCCGGAGGACGGCACAGCGTGGGTCCGCAAACTGTGCAAGCAACTGGCGATTCCACCACTGCGCACGTATGGACTCCGTTCTGAACAAATTCCGCAGCTCGTCGAGCAGGCATTGAGAGCCAATAGCATGAAGGCCAATCCAATCCCGCTCACGATGAAGGAGTCGATGGAGATTGCCCGCCTCGCCCTTTAGACATGCAACCTGGATGCCCGACAATACAGGCGTGGCCTCTCCCAGCGACCGCATTCGGATCCTGATCACAGGCGGCACCTTCGACAAGGAGTACGACGAGATCGCGGGCCGGCTCTTCTTCAAAGACTCACATCTCTCAGAGATGCTTGCGCTCGGCCGCTGCGAGCTGGACGTGGAACTTCGCACGTTGATGATGATCGACAGCCTGGAAATGACGGATGCCGACCGCAGGATCATCCTCGAGCAGTGCCGCGCCACTCCTGAGAACCGGATCGTGATCACTCACGGTACCGACACCATGGACGTCACTGCTCGCTTACTCGCCGACAACGTCGGGGGGAAAACGATTGTCCTTACAGGCGCCATGATCCCTTACAAATTCGGCAGCTCCGATGGGCTCTTCAATTTGGGCAGCGCGCTTGCCTTCGTACAAATACTTCCGCCGGGAGTGTACGTTGCGATGAACGGCCGCTATTTCGATGGCCGCCGCGTCTACAAAAACCGGCAGGCCGGAACCTTTGAAGAGCCTGGCGAGACAGGAGGGTGAACCCTGCCTGTTTTTGACACCGATGTTGCGATTCTCGGAGCTGGCGTAGCGGGCCTCGTGGCACTTCGTGAGCTGGATCGTGCGGGTCTCAATGTCCTATGCCTGGAGGCGCGTGACTATATCGGCGGCCGGATCCTGACGTTGCATGATCCGCTTTCGCCCATCCCGCTCGAGCTCGGCGCCGAGTTCATCCACGGCCGTCCGCCCGAACTCTGGAATTTCATTCGCGACGCAAATCTGGGAGTGTATGATTGCGGCGACCGTGCCGTTCACATTAAGGACGGCAAAGTCCAAAGTGATACCGATGCCTGGGTTCCGGTCGATCGCGTCATGAGCGACATGCAGGAAGCAGCCGAGCGGCTTCCCGACCAGCCCTTTTCGGTATTTCTCGAGAACTCCAGTCATTCAGAAGAAGCCAAACGCCTGAGCGCGAACTTCGTGGAGGGCTTCAACGCCGCGCGGAAAGAGATCGTCGGAATCCACTCTTTGGCGCAGGATACAAAAGCCTCCGATGAGATTGACGGCGATCGCTCGTTCCGCTTTATCGGCGGCTACGATTCTCTTGCGCACGCGCTGATTAATGGTGTTTCGGACCCAGCTTCGAAGCTTCGCCTCAACTCAGTTGTTCAAACCATTTCCTGGAGCAGCGGCTCTGTCACTGTTCGCGTTCGGTCTAGCATCACCGGGCGAAAGGATACTGTTCATTGCCGTCGCGTGCTCATAACGGTGCCCCTCGGCGTGCTTCAGGCTGAGCCGGACGAATCGGGCGCGATTCGATTTGATCCCGAACCCAAAGAAGTTCTCGCTGCCGCGCGACGCCTGGAATTCGGGCAGGTCTTCCGTGTCGTCTTACGATTCCAGGAGCCGTTCTGGGAAAAGAACCCTGACCTCGCCGATGCCGGATTTCTGTTCTCCGACGAGCCACTGTTTCCGACCTGGTGGACTCCGCTACCTCGCCGTGTTCCGATCCTCACGGGCTGGAGCGCCGGCCCCCACGCGGACGCACTTCAGGGCCGATCGCGACAAGAGGTCGTACGAGCAGCTACAGCATCGCTCGCGAAAATCGTAGGAATCGGCAACGACGCCCTGAATCGCCTGCTCGTGTCCGCCCACTTTCACGACTGGCATGCCGATCCGTTCGCCCGCGGGGCTTACAGCTACGTTCCAGCCTGCGCGTTGCCCGCGCGGGAAATACTCGCGCGACCGGTGGAGAATACCCTCTATTTCGCGGGTGAAGCAATCGACCTGCACGGCCACAGTGCGACCGTACACGGCGCGATCGCCTCCGCCCTGGAAGCCGCCAGCCTCATCGGGAATGCCTAGGTTAGCTAGCGGCTGCAGCCCTCATCAAGTGCTCAGAACGTAAAGCGCAAGCCGAACTCGCCCCAGATCGAAAGTGGAACGATCGTACTGGCGGGATTAATGAATCCTGCCGGGTGGCCGAAGGTATCCGGGCTGGCGATGTCGTTGTTGAAATCGTTGCCGTAGTTCGCGCGATTGGTCAGGTTGAAGGCCTACACGATCAATTGCGGGTTCATCCTTTCACCGAATTTGAAGTCCTTTGCCAGTCGCATGTCCAGCTCAAAGAAGGGGTCTCCCCGAAGCGCGTCGTACTTGGCGATCATGCAATCCGGTGCGACTCCATTCAGGCCATAGAAGCAGTTCTGAGCACCTGTGTTGTCGCCCGCAAAGGCAAACCAGTCTGTAGGGTTACTCTTCAGAACTACCACGGCACCGTTTAGAATGCCGCTACCGCTAGCAGTGCCGCCGCCGGTATTCAGCGTATTAGTAAATGCTGGCGAAACGCGGGTGAGAGGTAGAGGTCGATACACTCACGACATGGGGATTTCCCGTCGCAGTGCTCTCGGTCTATTTGCAGGCGGTATTTCGCTGGCTCGCGCTCAAACCGTTAAACCACAGCTCCCTGCTGGAATCGAGATCGCGCAAGGTCCTTTCCAGGGCACTCGTGAGTCGCTACGTAATTACCAGATTCCTGACTGGTTCCGCGACGCCAAATTCGGCATATGGGCGCACTGGGGTCCGCAATCGGCTGTGGAGGATGGGGACTGGTACGCCCGCAACATGTATATGGAGGGCAGCCCGCAGTACAACTATCATGTCCAGACCTATGGTCACCCCTCGAAGTTCGGTTATAAAGACACAATCCCGCATTGGAAAGCTGAGAAGTTCGAACCTGCCGAACTGATCGCTCTGTATAAGAAAGCCGGCGCGAAGTACTTCGTGAGCATGGGCGTTCACCATGACAACTTCGACATGTGGAACTCGAAGTACCAGCGCTGGAACGTCACGAAAATGGGTCCGCAGAAGGATGTCGTGGGCCTGTGGAGTAAAGCCGCTCGCGATGCTGGCCTCCGGTTCGGAGTCACCGAGCACCTGTGGATCACATATAAGTGGTTTTCTACCAGCCACGGCCACGATCAGAGCGGGCCCTATGCAGGCGTGCCTTATGACGGCTCCAACCCCGACTACTCAGACCTTTATGTCGATTCCGACGAAGTCGACCTCAAGCTCGACTGGAACGAAAGCAACATCCCCGTTTGGTGGAAACACTACTGGTATCAACGGATCAAAGATCTGGTCGATCAGTACGAGCCGGATCTGCTTTACACCGACGGCGCTTTGCCGTTCGAAGAATATGGCCTGAATTTAGTTGCACATCACTATAACCTGAGTGCCCGCAAGCATGGTGGGAAGACCGAAGCTGTTTACACCAGTAAGCGTCCGGAGGATAGCGAGAAGGGGGTGGCTGTCCTGGATGTCGAGCGCGGCCTTGTCGATAAGATCTGGCCTCGACCCTGGCAAACCGACACCTGCATTGGCGAATGGCACTACAAGCGGGGCGAAAAGTACAAGACCGCAAAGACAGTTATCGATATGCTCGTCGATATTGTCAGCCGGAATGGCAACCTGCTTTTGAATTTTCCGCTCCCCGCCAGCGGCCAACTTGATCTCGAAGAACGCGCGGTCCTTGCTGGCATTACGGGCTGGACGGCGGTAAATAGCGAAGCCATATACGAAACGCGACCGTGGAAAATCTTTGGTGAAGGGCCCAGCACGGCTGCCTCGGCTCAGGACTCTGCCTTCAATGAAGAGAAGCGCAAGGACCTCACGGCGGAAGACGTACGATTCACTACTAAGGGCAATATTCTTTACGCAGCCGTTATGGGTGCTCCCGATTACCAGGCGGTCATCAAGCCTCTCGCGCAGGAAACGGGGCTTAGAGTCGGCAAGATTCAAAACGTGACGCTGCTTGGCTACAGCGGCCGCCTTGAATGGACGCAAGACAAGGCCGGGCTTCGTGTGCTCGTTCCTGAGAAATTGCCCTCCGAATACGCCATCGTATTCAAGATCGAAGGAGCATAATCAGAGCGAATGGTGCCGAACCCCGCGTTAGGAGTCGTTTACCACTGGCTCGGTGGGCTCGCTTCCGGCAGCTTTTACGTTCCCTATCGATTTGTGAAGCGCTGGTCTTGGGAGACGTACTGGCTGGTCGGAGGCGTATTCAGTTGGATCATCGCGCCCTGGATCATCGCCTCTGTGATGACCCGGAATCTGCCTGCTGTTCTTGCGGGCACGTCCGGCAAGACCTGGTTCTGGTGCTTTTTCTTCGGAGCGTTGTGGGGAATCGGCGGGCTCACTTTCGGTTTGACGATGCGCTATCTCGGGTTATCGCTCGGTATGGCCATCGTGATGGGACTGTGCGCCGCATTCGGCACCTTGATGCCGCCGATCTTCAAGGGCGAATTTCTCAGCGAGGTCTTGGGCACAACGTCGGGCCGGGTCATTCTCGTTGGCATCGCGGTGTGCCTGCTAGGCCTCGGAATCGCTGGTTTAGCGGGCATCTGCAAAGAACGGGCGATGCCGCCCGAGGAGCGTCAGCTTGCGATCAAAGAATTCGACCTACGAAAGGGCTTTCTCGTGGCGCTCTTGTCGGGTGTGATGAGCGCTTGTTTTGCGTATGGCCTCGCTGCCGGAGATCCGATCCGCATTCTGACCATGCGTTACGGAACACCGCCCCTCTGGCAAGGACTTCCTGTTCTCGTGATTGTTCTTCTAGGAGGTTTCACAACCAATTTCATCTGGACAGTGTTGTTGAATACCAAGAACAAGACCGGACATGAGTACCTCAGCCGTGAGTTGCCTCAACCTCCGCAAGAAATTGCGCTCCCGCAGCCGATAGAGGAGACAGCTATTACCGGGCCGACTACCAGCGTGCTCACCACCGCTCCCGCCCAGGTTCTACGTGAGAGCGTGCGCGTCCCGATGACGGCAAATTACCTCTTCTGCGCGCTCGCGGGCGTCACCTGGTATATGCAGTTTTTCTTTTACACCATGGGCGAAACTCAGATGGGTACCTATAAATTTTCGAGCTGGACCATTCACATGGCCAGCATCGTGATCTTCAGCTCGCTCTGGGGAATCGGCTTAAAGGAATGGAGAGGCGCGGGTCGGCGCGCCCACACGTTGCTCGCGCTGGGCCTCGCCATTCTGATCGGATCGACCGTGATCGTTGGCTACGGCAACTATCTCGCAACGCTCTCACCGGCCGGTTAGCCGAATCAAGCAATGGTGGGCGAGAAACCACTGCGAGTATTGCGAGCACTTTGCTTCGCAGCGGAAATTTTCTCCCTGCGGCTTAAACTCCGCAATTAAGTCAAAATCGAAAGGCTTTAGCTTCCCACGGCGTCTACCAGGCAACTGAATGGTGGTGCGATTTTTCACCGCCTGGAACGTAGAAGGGAGTTGAGCTATGCAAGTAAGGTCTAAGAAGACTTTTGCGCGTGGGTTATTGTTCTCCTTTTCTGCGGTGTGGCTTCTAATAGCAATTACATCGCCGATAAATGCGCAGTACCGAGGTAGTTTCCAGGGCACCGTAACAGATGCGACAGGTGCGGTTGTTCAAGATGCGACCGTCACGCTGACTAGCAAAGAGACGAACATTTCGAAGACCGCCACAACGTCGAGTTCCGGCACGTATAGCATCCAGGGGCTGGCGCCCGGGACGTATAGTCTCTCGGTCGAGAAAACCGGTTTCGCGAAAAAGGTTCTGGATACCGTCACCCTAGCGTCGGAGCAAGCTCAGACGCAAGATGTCCAGCTCGAGCTCCCTCAACAGGTGACGACTACCGTCACCGTGAGCGCAGAATCAGCGCCGGTGCTCGACACGGAAAGCGCGACCATATCGAGTACGATTTCGGCCAAGGAGATCCAGGCGTTACCCACGTTTAGCCGCGATCCGTTCCAGGCCGCGGTATTAGCGCCGGGATCATTTGGTGATAACGCTAGAGGAGCAAGTGGTTCTGCTGCACAAAACCTGCCTGGAAGCGCTGGGCCGGGTGGAACGAGCGGCAGCAACAGCATTTTCCAGACAGAAAATCAGGTGCAGGTGGTCGCGAACGGAACCCGGAACAACTCGAACAGCTACCAAATCGACGGAGTCGAAGTGAACAGCCTTGCCTGGGGCGGCGCAGCGGTGATTACGCCCAACGAGGAGTCGGTAAAGGAAGTGACCGTTCAGTCCAGCCCCTACAGCGCGGAGAACGGACGCAACAGCGGTGCGGAGGTGTTGCTGGTATCGAAGAATGGCACAAATAGTTTCCATGGAAGTGCGCTATTTAGGGCCACTCGGCCGGGACTGAATGCTTACCAGCGCTGGAATGGGCCGAACAACGCTCCGGTCCAGAGAGACACAGACCGGTTCAACCAATGGGCAGGGAGTATAGGTGGCCCGATCCTGAAGAACCATCTGTTCTTTTTCTTCTCGTATGAAACCCTGCGGAACTCCACATCTACCCTTGCACAAGGGTGGTATGAGACGCCACAGTTTCTTTCGTCGGTAACGAACCCGAACAGCATCGCCGCCAAGGTCGCTGGATACCCTGGAGAGGGACCATCGTTTAACGCGATCGTCCCGAAGAGTTGCGCCGACATCGGACTTACCAGTCCGGGGCAATGCCAGGCGATCTTTAGCGGCGGCCAATACCAGGGATTAGATGTTGGATCGCCACTAAAGACCCCACTGGGCACGCCCGATCCTACGTACGGCGGCAGCAGCGGAACCCCAGGGGTTGGAAGTGGTCTGGATGGCATCCCCGACATCTTTTTTGTTCAGAGTGTGAATCCGACCACCACTGCCCCGCAGCAGTACAATGGCCGACTTGACTATCAGGCAACGAGCAAAGATCTAATCACGTTCAGTGAATATTGGGTACCAAATGACAGCACCTTCTATAACGGTCCGGTGCGTGCGGCCAATTTCTGGCATAGCGATCGACTCAATTACGCTGCGACGCTGGTGTGGGATCACACGATCTCTGCAAAGTGGCTGAATGAAGCGCGCGGCGGCGTGACGCGATGGTATTTCAATGAGATCTCGAGCAACCCACAGGAACCCTGGGGGTTGCCTCAGGAGAATATCGATAACCTGGGCACGGCAAATCCGCAGTTCCTGGGTGCGCCGGGACCGGGCGTTTTCTATCAGACAACCTACAACTTTCGCGATACGGCCAGCGCCGCATTGGGCAAACACTCATTAAAGCTCGGCTTCGACCTTTATAAGGAGCAGGACAACGACAATGAAGTTGGGGCAGGGCGCCCCCAATACAGTTTCCGAAATCTCTGGGATTTCGCGAATGACGCGCCGTATACGGAGAGTGGGAATTTCAATCCGAGCACCGGAATGCCGACGAGCGCGACGAAGTACATCCGCTCCAATATCTACGCGTTTTTCGTGCAGGACGACTACAAGGTGAAACCCAATCTGACCCTGAATCTCGGCCTGCGTTGGGAGTACTTCAGCCCGGTGCGGGAAAAATACGGCAACATCAGCAACGTGATCTTGGGCTCGGGTCCTGACCCCTTGTTAGGGGTCCACATGAAGGTCGGTGGTGATCTTTACAACGCCAGCAAAAACAACTGGGGTCCGCAGATCGGTTTCGCGTGGACGCCGCCAAATAGCCAGCGGTTTGTCGTGCGCGGCGGTTTCGGGATCGGCTACAACCGAATGGAGGAAGCAATCACGCTCAACGGCCGAAGCAACCCACCGCTCGTGACAAGCCTCAATCTGTTCGGAACAGATATCCTCTATGCGGTTCCAAGCAACGTGCATCAGTTTAGTGGCTGGCCGGTCAATCCCGTTGCTATACAGACGTTCAATCCAACTACCGGGCTTCCAGCCAATGGAGCCCCCGTCAGTTTGACGGGGTTCCCGCTCAATCTGGCGACACCTTTGGTCTATCGTTACTCCCTGGGTACGGAATACAACGTTGCAGGAAACTGGGTGGCGAAACTGGGATACCAGGGCAGCTTGAGCCGGCACTATACGTATCAGAACAACCTGAACTGGGTTTATTTCCCGCGGAACCCGGCGGTCCAAAACCTGAGTTTTTACTTTAACGACGCAAATGCCAGCTACAACGCCCTCCTGGCCGAGGTTGAGCATCGCTTCTCGCAATCGTTCCAGATCGACGCGCAGTATCGTTGGAGTCACACGATCGACGACGGCTCTAGCGACTATTACATCGATCCGTATCCCTACGGCCTGCAGTACATGAAAGGGAACGCGGACTTCGATGTGAGGCAGAATTTTAAGCTGTATGGCCTGTGGAGTCCCACTTTTTATCGAGGCCACGGTTGGGTAGGCAAGGTTTTTGGGAACTGGCAGATCAGCGGAATCCTGAATTGGCACACGGGCTTTCCCTGGACGCCGTTCTACACTGCGACCGGCTGTAATGTGGTTTACACAAACAGCGGATATTGCAATCTGCGACCGGATGCGTATCTTGGCGGCGCTGGAACCAGCTACAGCAATTCCATGTTCCAAAGGGCCGGTGGCAACTTTCTGAACGGTGCCCTCGCCTATTTCACCGTCCCGGTGTTTCCAGCTTCCGGCATTCCTCCAGCTCCTTCTGTGGGACGTAACGTCTTGCGCGGACCGGGTTATTTCGATACCGACTTCACGCTCCAAAAATCATTTCGCCTTCCGAAGATGCCTTTTTTGGGGGAGAATGCGCAATTCGAGTTCCGCGCCGACTTCTTCAACATCTTTAACAAGCTGAACCTTTCGCCGCTCAGCAATGGGGGCAGCGTCAGCCCATTTGCAGGCAATATCATCAGCACCAACGGTACAACTAGCAACCCGTTGTTCGGACAGGCACAGAGTGCACTCTCTGGACGCGTGATCAATCTGCAAGCACGGTTTAGCTTTTAGCGAGGCGGGCAAAAAACCGGTCACTTGGTTCCCGGCTCCGTGACTGGCCTAAGATCACAGTGTTCGCCGGAAACTCGCAAGCGTTTTTGGACGCATCACGGAAGTACGCGTTACCTTTGGAATGAGACGAGTCTTGCCGCCGCAAATGAATACGTCCTCAAGGGGCAAGGGCGAAAGTTGGCTTGGTATAGCAAGATCCGTCACTTCGTTCCAGGCTCTGAATCAGCGATATTCTCTTCTGCTGGCGGTCGTTTGTGCTTCATTTACGGCGATTGCACAAAGCACACCTCAGGCCCTGTTCGAACGCGGCTAACAGTACTGGCATCTTTCGCCAGAAGCGTATAACGAACTTCAAAAGACCGCTCCCGAATCTGCGTATGCGTTGGCCTTGGTCGGTGAGGATCGGGTCAAAAGACGCCGGTACTCACCTGCGCTTGAGGCGCTTAACGAGGCGGCGCGGCGAATGCCTGAGCTTCGCGGCGTGCACGCAGCGATCGCAAACATTCACGTTGCCGAAGGGAAGGCTGCGGAAGCCTCGAAGCCGAAGCGGCCCAGCGGAAGCTGGGGCCGCCCAATTGCCTGAAAGGCTGCAATGCGATTTCTCTGCAGGGCAATTCCAGGACGTAGTGAACGCCGTCAAACTGAAGCAAGGCGCCGAGAGCCTGTACTGGCGTGTGCACGGCTACCATGAATTAGCGCTTCAGTCTTTCGCCGAACTGAACAACCTGCGAGAGGAGCATAACACCTCGTGAAGTCGCAACCTGACTCGGCGAATCTTAACGTTTTGGTTGGAGATAGCCTCCTTAGAAACTGAGCAGAAATCCAACGGGCATCGGCACGAGTGTCCGCTCGGTAACATCCATTGAGGCAGGCACTCGCAGTCGAAAATTCCGTCTACAATAGTAACGGGTCTTCCCACTACATAGTTGAAGGTTGTGAATCGCGAGCGTTCCGGCTCCTCGCGCCGGGAATTTCTTTGGTTGTCGGCAGGCGCTGTCTTGGCCGCCCGTTCAGCACTGAGTGCACCTCTGCACCCAGGTACTCCCAAGCCGCTTAGGCCGCAGGAGAAAGCCTTCCTCGAAGATTACGAAAGGCGCTGTTTTCGTTACTTTTGGGAACAGTGGGACAGTCATACCGGCCTGTTCATGGATCGGGCCCGTCTGGACGGCCGCGGCTCGGGAAACAATGTTGGCAGTTCGGCGGCGACAGGCTTCGGGTTGACCGCTCTCTGCATCGGAGCGAGCCATGGATGGGTGCCTCGGGAGCAGGCGCGCACTCGTGTTCTCACTAGCCTCCGGTACATTTGGAGTCACGCCTTCCATGATCATGGTTGGTTTTACCACTTCATGGATGCCAACACCGGTGCCCGCCGACTGAATTCAGAGATCTCCAGTGTCGATTCCGCACTGCTTCTAGCCGGCGCTCTTACTGCGCAAGGATATTTCTCAAACGATCGGGAAATTCGTTTGCTCGCAAAACAGATTTTCGAGCGCGTCGATTTCGTTTGGATGCTGAATGGAAGTCCGCTGATACTTACGCATGGTGTTAACCCGGGAAGTGGATTTCTGAAATCCAGGTGGGTTGCCTACAGCGAGGCTTCGATTCTCTACCTCATGGCGATCGGTTCGCCTCGGCATCCCATCCCCGCCGACAGTTGGTATGCGTGGCTGCGGCCGCAAGTCAAGTATCAGGATTGGAAGTTCATCAGCGGTGGTCCGCTATTTACGCATCAGTACGCCCACGCTTGGGTGGATTTCCGGCATCAGAAAGACGGCGATCCATCCTACATCGACTATTTTGAAAACTCACAAATCGCGACTTACGCGCATCGCGACTTCTGTATCAGCCTGCAATCGCAGTATTCCGGTTATGGTCCCAACATGTGGGGCATCACGGTTTCCGACGGTCCGGGCGGGTACGTTTCGTGGGGCGGTCCGCCTTACAATGGGCCGATCAACGGCACGCTGGTTCCCTGCGCGGCAGCCGGTTCGGTGATGTTCGCCCCTGAGATATGCGTTCCGGTTCTTCAGCAAATGCGCGAGGTCTACGGAGACAAAATCTATGGCCGGTACGGTTTCGCAGATTCGTTCAACCCGAACTGGAAAGACGAAAAGCTGTGGGTCGATCAGGATGTAATCGGCATCGATGTGGGCATTTCTCTATTGAGTATTGAGAACGCGGTAACGGGAAATGTTTGGCGCTGGTTTATGGCGAATCAATATGTTCGAAACGCGATGGAGCGTGTCGGCTTCCGCCTGGCGACGCCTGGAATTGGCATTCGAGAGGTCACCACTCGAGCCAGCCGGATTTAGTTCTCCCCATAATCCATATCATTCGGCCCGTAACGCGTTGATGGGATCGCTGTGCGTAGCGCGTAGCGCTGGGATGTAACTGGCTACGGCCGCGGCGGCAAGCGCGACCAGACAGGCGATAGCGATTGAAAGCGGGTCCCTCGCACTCACGTCGTACAGTAGACTGCCGAGAAGACTGCCGAGCGCCAATCCGAATGCGACACCTGCGAGAACGCCCGCCAGAGCGAGTCGCATTCCTTCGCTCAACACTGAAGTGACGACATCACTCGGTTTGGCGCCGAGGGCCATTCTCACGCCGAACTCGTGCTCACGCCGGTTGACTGCATAGGAGATGACTCCGAAAGTCCCGATCGCTGCCAGCGTAAGTGCGAGACACGCGAACAATCCCACCAAAAACAGCGCGAAGCGAGGCGCAGAGTAGGAGCGATCAGCCACGTCCTCCATGAGGTGAACATTAGCTACGGCGAGGTCCGGATCCAGTTTGTGAACGGACGCTCGAAGCCGGTTCGCAAGCAGGCGCGCGTCGGCAGCGCCTCGGATTGCAATTGCCGCATCACCCGAAAGCGGTCCGGGCCGCTGCAGCAACGGCCACCAGAACGCCGGCTCAGCTCCGTTGCTGGCGGGTGTGTCCTTTACGTCACCCACGATGCCAACGATCGTCAGCCAATCCTTTTCTTTTGGCTGGTCTTCAAAGGAAACTCGCCTGCCCAGCGCATCTTCACCCGGCCAGTACCGGCGTGCCATGCTTTCATTGATGATCAGAACCGGAGCGCCATCTTTGTTATCATGCGCGTCGAAGAAACGGCCGCGTAGGAGGGGAATGCCTAGAGCGCGGAAGTAATCGGCGCTTGCGACGTGATACCGCGCATGGAAATCCTGGTGGGGTGGCGGCTTCTTACCTTCGATGTTGAAGCCGCCCAGGTTTTCGTCGTATCCGGTCCAAGGGAGATCTGTTCCCACGCCGGCTGCTCGTACTTCCGGGGCGGAGGCAAGGTTTGTCAGGACGCGATCGTAAAATTGCTCGACAGCGGCCCGCGTCTTATAGCGCACGTCTGGCAGCGAAATACTGGCCGTCAGGACGCGATCGGCGCGAAAACCGGGATCCGTGTGCAAAAGGTTGACGAAGCTGTGCAGCATCAAACCGGCGCCGATCAGTAGAATGCAAGCGAGCGCGACTTCGCTCACCACCAGGATATTGCGTAGACGGAGAGAGCCGGAGCTGCTCGTGGTGCTACGTCCGCTCTCATGAAGGGATCCGCGCAGATCGCTTCGCGATCCTTGCAGCGCTGGCGCAAGGCCGAAAAGAATGCCTGTTGCCAGAGCGATGGCGAGTGTGAATAAGAAAACGGCTGTATTCACGTGAATATCGGAACCGCGTGGGAAGTCGGCGGGCAGGAGCGAGACTAAGACCTTGACGCCACCAATCGCGATGGCAACGCCGAACACAGCGCCAATAAACGAGATGAGCACGCTCTCGGTAAGCATTTGGCGAATCAGGCGAGATCTTTTCGCGCCCAACGCCGCCCGGACCGCGATTTCCCGCTGCCGCGCTGTGGCTCGCGCCAGAAGTAGATTCGCCGCGTTGACACAAGCGATCAGCAGCACCATTGCGACTGCGCCCAAGAGGACGAGAAGCATTCGCTGGCTTCTGCCCACGATTTCGCGCTGCAGTGGTATCACCATGACGTGCCATCCTCGATCGCCTTCATGTTCACGGCCGAGTTGCGCCATGATCGCTTCGAGCTCGCCTTGCGCCTGGGACGCGGTGATTCCGTTCTTCAGCCTTGCGATCACGTCCATGTAATGTGAGCCGCGATTAGTCGGATTGCCCTCAAAGGTGAATGGCGTCCAGACATCCACTGTTTCGCCGTAAGTGACGGCATGATACATGTTTCCGGGATGCTGCACACCGCGCGGCATCACGCCGACGATGGTGAGCGGCACTCCCGCGAGAATGATTCTTCGGCCGACGATATCGCGCCGCGCGCCAAAACGGGTTCGCCAAAGATTATTGCTAATGATCACCTGGTGACCGTTTCCCGGCAGTTCGTCTCGCGTGGAGAATTCGCGTCCTATTGCGGGATGCAAGCCCAGGACGTGAAAGAATTCGGCAGTAATCGAGAATCCAGAAAGTCGAATTGGCTCTCCGGTTCCGGAGAGTTGTTGGTCGTTTCGCGTGTAAGCAGCGAGAGACTCGAAAGCACGCGAGCGGCTTCGGTAATCGCGAAAATCGAAGCGGTTGATTGGAAACTTCGGATAATCGGGGTTGGTCAGGAAAAATCGAACCAGACGATCGGGTTGCGGATAGGGGAGGGGCTTCAAGAGAACGCCATCGATCACGCTGAAGATCGCGCTGTTCGCGCCGATGCTCAGAGCCATCGTCAGAATGATGACCGTTGCAAATCCAGGACTGCGGCCGAGCGTGCGGACCGCATACCGAACATCCTGCACGAAGTCTTCCCAATGATTTGTCCGACGCATATCGCGGCACTCCTCCTGAATCTGCGCGACCCCGCCCAACTCGCGTGATGCTGCCAGTCGCGCTTCGGATAGCGGCATGCCGTGCGCGAGATGTTCTTCCGTTTGTTGATCGAGATGAAAACGCAGCTCCTTATTGAGCTCTTCTTCTACTCGCGCTCGTTGCAGTAATGAGCGAAAACGGTTGCGAAGAATTTCCTTCCAGCGAGAAAGGTTCATGCCCGTTCCTCACGCCATGCGAATGACCAATCCGACAGCATTCGACAACCGCTCCCACTGAGAGAGTTCCTTCTTAAGCTGCGCGTCGCCTGCGCGCGTGAGCGAATAGAATTTCGCCTCGCGACCGGTTTCGGTCAGACGCCATTCGGAGCGGATCCAACCCTGTTGTTCCAGGCGATGGAGCGCGGGATAGAGGGCGCCTTGTGTCACCTGAAGCACCTCCTCCGTCACCTGCTGGATCCTTTTGGCAATCGCCCAGCCATGCTTCGGTTCGATGGAAAGAGTTTTAAGAATCAGCAAGTCGAGGGTTCCTTGGATCAGGTCAGATGGTTTACTCATGTGCGCTCCGATACCTAAATAACTTATATATCACGCCTAAACGGTTACAACTTGGATTTCGCCCAGGGTAAAACCCTTGTTTTAAAAAGCCCCAGAGTACGGCGATCGGAGGTTGAACAAGCTTTCGTTCAAAAAGGAGAAAAAATGAAGAAGAAGAGCTTAACTTTTATTTTGGGAGGACTGCTCCTCGCACTGCCCGTCGCGAATGCAAGTGGCCAGGAGCAGCATGCTTCCGATTTCTATGACGTGCTTCCGGTTGGTTATGACAACTGCACGGTATCAGTAGGATTCCAAGAACGCTTTCTGGGAAGCAGGTCAGCATCATCGCAATTCATCGAGAGGACCCTGGAACAGCAACGGGCCTCTTTCAATGCCGGATTTCAGCTTCGGCTTTCTGCTCCGCCGAACAGAGCACTGATTTCTTTCACATCACGGATCAGGGCCTGCATCGGCGTGTTGTCATCGCCACCACAGCTTAAGTCCGGCGTCTTTTCACCGTTAAACTCCACGGTCAAAATAAAGCCGAAAGAAGCGGGTTTCATACAACGCGGTTCAGGCAGAGCCGAAAGAGGCTTCGCCGCATCGAGATCCGAATAGAGCCGCTGTAATAAGGCGTGTGGAACCTGCTTTTGGACCGTGCTCGGCGCTTCATGATCCTGTGCAGAAAACCGGCGCCGTGTGGCCGTGTACCGAGCCTGACCCGATCGCTCCACTACGATGCGAAATCCCGCCGTATTAGTAGAACCGGAATTGACGATCAGTACCGAATCTGTGTCGTGATCCGGCGATGCTGTTCCGTTAGCCGAGGCGCCGCAGGCCATTGCAGAAAACAGGGTAGCGATCCAGAGGCATCGATATGCATGGAGCATCACGCTGCCATTCTAGCCCCGGCGAAGCGATCGAGAAAAATTCAGCTCCCGTCCCGCGGCGTGGCTGTTCTTGCTTTAGCGCTTGCGCTGGCCCTTCGCCATTTTCTTTACTTTGCGCTTGTTGGAACCGCGTGCCACTCCCGAAGCGCGTTTCGCCTTGGGTGCTGCCTTTTTGCGGGCTGCACGCTTCAGCCGCTTGCGTTCTGTCTTGTCTTCAACGTGCTTGGTGTTCATTCGTCGATTCTTATTCCTGCGTATTTTTCAACAATCTTTTTCAATCCGTAGCTCGGGAAACTTACAGTTAGTTTCGCATCCTCCCCGTCGCCTTCGCGGCGAAGAATGGTTCCGCGCCCGTACTTCGGGTGCTGAATGACGGCGCCTGCGGAGAATCCGGCAGTCCGGTGCGGGGGCTTAGGACGGTTCTGTGGCAGAGATCGCGATTGTTGGGGAGGGGCGGTCCGCGCTCTATCGGGCTTTGGCGCGGGTTGAGCATTTGGTGCGGAACGCGCTGTCTCCGGTCGCCGTGTAAAGCCCGAGGGCGGCGGCATGCCACGTTCAGCAAAAAACTGCGCGATGTTTTCCACGAAGTTGTATGTCCGGCCTGTATATAGATTTCGCTTGACCGACTCACGGACATCGTGCTGTTCCGAGAACAAATCCACTTCCTCGGTGCGTGGTTCCGAATAAGGAGAGAGTCTTTCACGCAGGCTCGGCGGAACCTCATTGAGGAAGCGCGACGGCAAACACGCTTCCGGTTGGCCACCTCCAAATCGGCGCCGATAGCGTGCCCAACTCAGGTACAATCGCTTTTCCGCGCGCGTCATGCCAACGTAGCAGAGGCGCCTTTCTTCCTCCATGGCCGCTTCGGACGCGAGTGAGCGGCTATGTGGGAACAGACCCTCTTCCATGCCCGCTAAAAAAACATTCGGGAATTCCAGGCCTTTCGCGTTGTGCATCGTTAATAAGGAAACGGCCGCTTGATCATCCAGGGCATCGGAATCGGCCACCAGGGCGGCGTGATCCAGAAACTCAGCCGCCGTTTCACCGCGTTCCGCGGCTTCCGCGGCAGCGTTGACTAATTCTTCGAGATTCGCAAGCCGCGATTCAGAATCGGGCGACATATCGCTCTTGAGCATCGCTTGATAACCCGTTTGCGCCAGGATTTCACGGAGAACTGCGTCAACCCGCGTGTTCTGAGCTGTGTTGCTCAACGCTTCAATCAAAGCGATAAATGACCTCAGCGATGACTCCGCACGCGCGGCCAACAGGTGCGCTTCGATCATCTTTGGAATCGCGTTGCAGAAGCTTAGGCTATTTTCGAGCGCGTATTGCTCTATCTGATCGACGGTGCCCTTGCCGATGCCTCGTGCCGGCGTATTGATAATCCGAAGCAGGCTTATGGAATCGTGCGGACTCAATAATACTTTGAGATAGGCCAGCAGATCCTTAACTTCGGCACGCTGATAAAAGCTAAAACCGCCAACCACGAGATATTTGCGCCCATAGCGGCGGAGCGCCTCTTCGATCTGACGCGATTGAGAGTTCGTGCGGTAAAGGACAGCCACGCGCTCCAGCGGATTCTTCGAAAGCAGCTTTTCGATGGTATCGGCGATGAATAAAGCTTCGTTTTCGCCGTCGGGTGCTTCGTAATACCCGACCTTCGCGCCGGCGTTCGAATCGGTCCAGAGCCACTTCCCCTTGCGTTCCATGTTGTTCGCGACAACGGCACTCGCCGCTTCCAAGATGTTCTTGGTCGAACGATAATTCTGCTCTAAGCGGATGACGACGGCGTCTGGATAATCGCGTTCGAAGTCGAGGATGTTACGAATGTCAGCGCCGCGCCAACCGTAAATGGACTGATCCTCATCACCGACAACGCATACGTTATGCCGTACTTCAGTCAGCAGCCGCATTAACTCGTATTGGGTGCGGTTGGTGTCTTGGTACTCATCGATCATGACGAATTCGTAACGCCGGTTATAGAGCTGCCGCAAAGCGTCATCATGTCTCAGCAGGCGAACCGACTCAAGCAGGAGATCATCAAAATCAAGCGCGTTGGCTTGCCGCAGCCGCTCTTCATAGAGTTCGTAGATTTTCGACAGGCGCGTCAGTTTGGGATCGGTGGCTGCTTTGTACCAATCGAGCGGCGTCTCGTCATGGCTTTTTCCATGGCTGATGCGAGATAGCGCGCCCCGATATGGCATGAACTTTTCATCCAGGCCAAGCTGCTTGTATATGGACTTCATGAGCGCAAGCTGATCGTCGTCGTCATAAATGGTGAACCGGCGCGTGAAGCCGGTTCGAATTTCCGCCAGAGTATGCCCATCTCGCCGCAGCAGACGCACGCAGAACGAATGAAAGGTCGAAACGGCTGGCGTATCGAACGTCGTGTCGCTCGAGAGCAGGCGGTTTACGCGCTCCCGCATCTCGTCGGCAGCTTTGTTGGTAAATGTGACTGCCAAAATCGCAGGTCCTGGGATGCGATGCGTGTCCACCAAATGCGCGATTCGATGCGTGATGACGCGGGTTTTGCCACTTCCGGCGCCTGCCAGCAGCAGCAGCGGACCTTCAACATGGGCGACGGCGTCGCGCTGTTGTGGATTTAGACCTGCAAGAAAATCCATTGAGTGAAAAGGCAGGGAGAGGCGATTTCAGAATAGCATCGGAACCGTGCTGTTGCTGCAACACTCTATGCTGGTTGTTCATGGCCGGAGATGCGGTTTTTCAAATCGCCGAGAGCTGTCTCGTTGTGCTCACGGCTTTGTTCCCTATCGTGAATCCACTGGGCAATACGCCCATTTTTTTAAGCCTCACACCGGGCTACTCCACTGCCACGCGCTCAGCACTTTCTCGGAAAATCGCACTGAACAGCTATTGGCTACTCGTTGGTTCCATGCTGATCGGCAGTCATATCCTGAGCTTCTTTGGAATCTCTGTGCCGGTTGTGCAGATCGGAGGAGGGCTGGTGGTTATGTCCACTGGTTGGACTCTATTGCAGCGCGAGCCGGAACAAGCGCGCGAGAGCGTTCAACGGAAAATCACTGCCGACGACATTGCCGCTCGGGCATTCTATCCTTTGACGCTGCCGTTGACGGTAGGTCCCGGCTCTATCTCCGTTGCTATTACAATCGGCGCCGATACCGCCCCCCACGAATCAAACCTGGTTCGCCTGAGTGCCGCCATTGTTGGTCCGGCCTTAGTGGCGATCACTGTGTATTTGAGCTATCGGTTCGCCGAACGGCTCGGCAAAATACTCGGAGCAACGGCAATGAGCGTAATCGTGCGCCTTGCGTCATTCATTTTGCTGTGCATCGGAGTACAGATCCTTTGGAATGGCGTCCACACTCTGCTGAAAGCCGGCCATTGAGCTGCGTCGGAGATGCGGTCAGCCCATCTAGCTACTGTAGAAAGAGACGTTCGGCGTTAGATGCACCGAAAAATCCTATCTGCCGCGCTAGTGATCAGCGCGGTTTTCTGGCTCGTTGCCGCGCGCGACAAGGCCGGCGATGATCCGGCGTTCGCTCAAATTAATGCAATTGTCAAAACCCTCTCGGAAATAACGGGCCTGAAGGAAGAGCACCCGGTTCCGTATGGGCGAATGTCAAAAGGTCAATTGCGTCATTTCCTGAATAAGCGAATTAAGAAGACGCTAAAACCGGAGGAGATTCACGCGGACGAGCTGACCCTTAAAATGTTTGGCCTTGTGCCGCAGAACTATGATCTTCGAAGGTCAACTGTCGACCTACTTACTGAGCAGGCCGCGGCTTTCTACGATTACGACGTGAAGCGTCTGTTCCTGCTCGAAGATTCCTCTTTCGAGTCGGAAACGACGACTCTGGCTCATGAGCTGTCGCACGCACTGGCCGATCAGCATTTTGATCTGGAGAACTTCATGGATGAGGCGCCCTCGGACGATGACGAGAATCTCGCGCACACTGCCGTCGTGGAAGGCCAAGCGTCCTGGCTGATGATTGCTTATGAATTGAAAAAAGCTGGTAAGCCGCCTGAGCCGACACCAGACATGCTGAAGTCGGTAGATGACTCCAGTGAGGAATCGCTTGCCGATTACCCTGTCCTGAAGGGTTCGCCACTTTATATTCAGCAGTCGCTGCTTTTCCCTTACACGCAGGGCACGATCTTTTTCGATGCTGTTTACCGCAAAAAGGGCAAACCTGCTTTCAGCTTGGTGTTTACGAATCCGCCCGTAGACTCGTCGCAAGTCATTCACCCTGATCGCTATTTTGCGCATATCAGGCCGGCGAAACCCGCGCTGCCCGCGCTCGGTCTGACGCGCGAAGGAAAAGAGATCACGGAGGGTTCTGTGGGTGAGTTCGACCACCAAATGCTGCTGAAACAGTACCTGGGGGATGCGAAAGCCACCGAACTGCCGCCGCATCTGCGCGGTGCTCAGTACCGAATCCTAACCAGCGGCAAGAATCACCGGCCGGTCTTGCAATATGTATCGCAGTGGGACTCAGGTGAAAGCGCGCGTACCTTCTTCGCAGCCTTTAAAAAGGTGTTGCACGCCAAGTGGCGGCACTGCGATGAGTCCATCGAAAGCGGGACGACGTTTGCCGGCACTGGTGATAACGGCTTTTTCGTCGCACGCTTGAACGGGGACATAGTTTCGAGCGTCGAGGGTATTTCCGATGCTTCCGACTGGCAGCGGCTCAAGGGCGCTGGGACCGCCGCGGCCGCCTCCGCTCTGGCCTCGCGGGGTCATTAGCCTCAGTTACACTGTTGGATGGAGTTCCGAACGTGAAGAAGATGTTGGCATCCCTCGCCGGAGTTGTCCTTGGTATGAGTCTGCTAGCCGCGGACGCGGCGAATGTTCGGAAGGCGCCCGAGCTAGCGTTCACGATTCCGGGTCAGGGACCGAAGCTGCTGAGCCAATATCGGGGAAAGGTAGTGGCGCTGGAATTTATTTTTACTACGTGTCCGCACTGCCAGGCCGCTTCCCGCCTGATGACGAAACTGCAGAACGAATACGGGCAGCGGGGGCTTCAGGTTCTAGATGTCGCTGTTAACCAGAATGCCGATCTGCTGGTAGAGAATTTCCAAAAAGATTTTCAAACCAGCTTTCCCGTAGGTTGGACCCAAGCGAGCCAAATGGAAGCGTTCATGGGTTTTAGCCCGGGCCGGTTCGTTGTCCCACAGTTGGTGCTGATCGACCGAAACGGGTACATTCACTACCAGACTCCGGCAACGGAGGATGCGAACTGGGACAAACTCATGAAGGAAGAGACCATTCGCCAGCATATCGATGAACTGTTATCGCTCGGCTCGACGGCTGAGCAGAACGGACACCGGTCTTCGCACGTGGCGAATGCTAAGAAGAGTTCTTAATTTGTTGTTCACTCGTGCGCCCGTAGCTCAGCCTGGATAGAGCGTTTGCCTCCGGAGCAAAAGGCCAGAGGTTCGAATCCTCTCGGGCGTACCAAAATTTCGAACGTAAGCCTTTGAAAGCAAAGTTCTTCCGCAAACACTTACGAGGTTCTCAGCTTCTTTGAATTTGGCTGAGTTAGGCCAATTTGGGCCAGTTTTTGCGACGTAGTTGGCCCAAGAGTTGGCCTGGGCCAACCCTCTACTTGATCTTTTCCGTCCTCGTATTCGAGCAGCATCTTTTCGAGTTCCGGGCCGGGTGTCTGCATGCCTGCGTACCACTCCATAGCACGGTCCATGTCGGCCTGCGCTGGATGCACATAACGCATCAGAAGGCTGAGATCGGCATGGCCGAGAATCTTTGCAAGCACCGGTAGCGATCCGCCAGCTAAGGCAAAGCGAGTAGCGAATGTGTGGCGCATGTCGTAAAGCCGGCATTCAATTCCACATCCCCCTTCATATTCCCCCTTCCTGTTCTTTTTCCCTCTGGTTGCCCGAATGTGCGCTTTTTGGAGCGTCGTGCGCGGTCCATCGTTCTTGGAGGATGGAAACACCCAGACACCTCGAGTTGACAGACGCCTCTCGAAAATTCGAAAGCTTTCGTCAGTCATCTTCAGTTTTCGATGGGCATTTTTCGACTTGCCTTCTGCGCTGTTGTCCCAAATTGTAAAGTGCCGATTGCGGAGGTCTACATGAGCTTGCTCCAGCGACATAACCTCCTCGGGTCGAGGCCCTTGCGAAACCATGATTGTCGCTACATCAGCTAAATCAATGGTCTCGTTCGCGGCTGCCCTCAGGTACCGAAGTTGTTCTTCGGGCGACAAGACCCGCATCGCATCGGAATCCAGTTCACGCGGAATCTTTACCTCAGCGTCCTGCCCTTTCGCGAAAGGATCACCTTTCGTCCAGCCCTGCTTCCGGGCATATCGAAAGAACTGACCTAACAGCAGAAGTTGTTTTCGAAGAGTGTTGTCGTGGATGTCGTTTTCACGCCTCCACATCTTGAAATCTTCAAGTTGAGCTGGACCGATACGTGCCAGCGGGCATTTCGTCTGCTCGAAGTAGAACTGGAATGAAGCCATCAAGCTAGCCGCCCACTTGCATTTTCTGTTTTGATGCTCGCTCCGGTACCAGGACATAAACTTCGGGATTGCGCGATCAAGCGAAATAATCACACGCCTGATAACGTGCCTTCCTTTTTTCAGTTCTTCCAGGTGCGCCGCCCGCTCTGCGTGCGCTTTAACGATGTTTTCTGGAACGGCCTCTAAATCGGTGACCCGAGAATAGGGCTGACCGTTCAAGGTGAAGCGATATTCCCACCTCCCGTTCTTCTCTCGTAGGCCTCTTTCGGTGGGATGTTTCGATTGTGCGCTCACGGATATACCTTTGGACTTCGTGCTCGGGATATCGAACGAGTCGGCCCATTTTCGTATAAGCCGGCCCCTGACCGCGGACACGCCATTCGTTTAGTGTCGCCTCCGCGATGCCCAACATTTTAGCTGCCTCGGCCGTGGTCAGTTGAGACATAACTCTACCGTTGTCGTGCTGTGATTTGAGATCCGTTCCCGGCTAGCTCAATTCTTGGCCCGGAACTGAGCACGTCGCGGGCTCCAAAACGTTGCTGGAATCTGCGTTCTGCCGACGCTAATCTGTCGAGTGCATCCAGTAACTGAAGCCTTGCTTCCTCCATTTGGTCTGTGTGGGGTGCGAATTGCTCGGTATGTTTGATTGCAAACCTGATACGATCCATTGCGACGCGCGCTTGATATGCCAATTCAAACTCCATTGGTGTGGGCTGCGCTTGCGCTTTCAGGTTGATGATTTGCTTAATCTCGTCCATAACTTTCGAACTCATAAAGCCTCTCGAACCAGTTCCTTAAACATGCTTCGCTGTAAGCCATCTGTGAAGAGCGCTGTTGGCAAGAGTGGTCACCGTGCAGCCGCGCCGTTTTGCCACACCACGAAGCCGAGTATTTGCGGCAAGCGAAATCACTGCCGTTAGGCCTCTGGAGGTGCTCTCGAGTGTTGCGGGAATCAAATTGATGTTTGGCAAATCGCACGACATAAGAGCCTCATCGATGAACCCAGACAGATCTCCCTGATATCGGGTCAAGAATCTCAGGCGGTTGTTGATTTCGGCCGTTAAACGGAGGAATAACCGCACCTTTCGTCCTCTCACGTTCAAGCCCTTTCATCAGCGGTTGCCGCTACAACCTGATGCCGTGAAGCTGCTGGTTCGCTGATGAAGTTGCCCCGGCGGTTGTACCGGTAAAGGATCCGCGTGCAACGGGTGATAGGGCGCGTCGAACAGTACGTCCCGATTCACGCGAACCGTGAATTGATAACCCGCTGGTACTTTGATCGTCGGCTGCACGTTCATATTTCGCTGGGTAATCATCGCCCCTGTTTGGCTCATCTCCTGTCCAACTGCCGCGCCTGCAGTGCTGCTCACACTCGGATATGTCAAGGCGCTTTGCGTGTTGCGCTGTGAGAGGCCGAAGGCGGCAGTAAAGGCGCTGGTTAGCGCCGCAAAACCGAAGAGGCGCTTGTAATGATGATCAACATCAAAACGCAAGCCAGAATTTCCGTGGGCATCCAACCCTACCATTCCGTTGATGTCCACGGAGGAACCGTCGGGGAATATAATCCTGTCCCAAACGACTTGAACACCGTCCTGGCCGTATGATATGCGCGAGTCATATTTGCCTATCAGACGTGATCCCTGGGGAATAAGAAGGTATCGGCCCGTAGCAGTGTCGAAGACATTCGAGGTAATCAGCGCCTTGATACCGCCTGGCAAATCAGAATTGAGACTCTGTTCCAGTACTGCCGGAATTTCCCACCCCGCCTTAATTTCGTATGGACTCAAAGGCGCGGTTCTTACAGAGCTAAGATAATCGTCTGTTTTCTGATGTCGTGCGGTTGAGAGGAATGCCGCTTTTGCCGTTTGCATGTTCTGGCCGTCGTAATCGGCCTCATTTCGGGCGTCACTCGGTTGCAAGACTGCCTGCTCAGTTACACTCCCGTTCGAAGGGGGGCCACTTATCGACTGACTGAGTGTCGCAATGCGAGCGAGGTCATCGTTGCCAGGCTGCGATGCACCCGCCGTGAAGGCTGAATTGGCTGCCGTACCAATCACCGACTTGATGCCCGTGGGCGCGACCATGGCTTCCTGCTCGCGCTCGTACGCAGCGGCAATTCGCTGTTCCTCGGGGCTTACCGTTGTGGATGCTGGCGCTGCCTGGGGGCTGACGTACCCCGGCTGGCGAATCACTACGCGGTCCTGAGCATACCCGCTGCACGGCTGGCCAGTATCAGGGTTGAAACGGTATAGTCGGCCAGTGCGAGAGTCGACGCCGCACGATATAGGCCCAGATGACAGAGTAACAGACGCTCTACCCGAATCTGGCGCCTGGAGCTGGTTAGGATCATTTCGAACGAGCGGTGCGTTTCCTGACGGTATGTCCTTCTCGACCTCGTTTGCGGATGCGCTCGCAGGCGCAACGGCCTTCGGAAAACCCGAATCTCGGGCGGCGGTTTGTGCACGCACCTGACGCCGGTACCCGCCGTAAGCGAAAAGGCCAAGCAGGGCGACCGCGATCACGCCGACTGCTATGCCCGCCCGCTTGCTGACCCTTACTGCGGATTGTGGCTTTGGATGAAGATCCAGGCCCGCAGGCGCTTCGATTGCCTTCACATCAGGTGTTTTCTTGCTGGGGCTATCCTTTGGGCTGCTGCTCACGGGTAATCTCCACCTTTTGGGCTTTCTTTCCGGCACCAAGTATTAAGCGCGCGCGGTCAAATAACCGGTCCACGATATATGTCTGGTGCTGCACCCGATAGTTGGTCATCTCGCCTTTCCCGTCAGACCCGAGAATTAAAAGGGCGGGAGTCTCACGATTCTGGATCTCCGGCCGCATTTGGATGTAGGTTTTCGCACCATCATCGAAAACGCGCACGGGCCTGATTTCTTCGTTTCCGCCGCTGATCTTGTAATCGAAGTTCAACCTTTCTGCTGTTGCGATAGCTGGAGTTAGCTGCGCATCGCTCTTTCGTTGTTGAGCTTGGGCGACCAGGTGATCCTGCCATTTCCGGTTGTTTTCCGCTTCTGGGTAACTGAACGCCACGCGTGCAACATACTCCTGTGGTTTTGAAACCAGGCGGATGTAATATGCGCGCCGATCGGTGGTGATAAGAAGATTCGTGTCCAGTCCAGGCTCTTGTGGCTTCAGGACAATAACTGAGGTTGCATCTTCACCTTGGCCGTATAAAGCCGGGGAGACGTTCCATCGGACAGAATCGCCAATTTGGGGCTCGCCCATGATCTTCTCGCCCGGCTGCAGTTCAATCGTGCAAACACGTAAGGGAGCGCAGACGACAACCGGAAGACCCGCACCGTATGCGTACAAGACGCGTCCGTCCTTTCCCGATGCTGGCTCGTTTTGTTGCGCCCGCCATATTTCGCTGACGCGGACTGCTTGCACTGCTGTGGCACTCAGCGGTACGTCCGTTCTTGGCTGATAATCTTTCGGTACCTTGTTTTCGCCAGTTGCCATTGGACCCAAGGCTCCGCCTGGCACTGAAGGATTCACCGATTTTTGAGAATCCATTGCCATGGGGTCTTCCAATACTCGAAGCTGGCCTCCGAAGTCATACTTCTGCGATAGCGTCGGCTGTGGCGATTGTGCTGGCACGCGATTGACTTGAATTGGCGCGGCCGGCAAATTATGCGGCGTGGCGGGTGATTGTGCGAATGCCGTTGTTATGCACGCCGCGACTGTCGTGAAATGAATTCGTTTCTTCATCGTTCTCTCTTTCGATCCGAATTACAAAACCTTCGACCAGCTCGCAGCCGTCACATACAAGCCGAGCGGGTTGATCCGAGCCTGCCGCTCCTCGCTCGGAGGATTCAGAGCGATCGTGAAAGTTCCCTTCCAGTGGTCGGTAGATTTCACGGTTCCATAAAGGTCGCGCGCCGTTTCAATCCAATCCACTTCAAAAGTTCGATCGCTAGTAGGTAAGACCGACTTAACTTCAACTGACACTGTGCCCGTCTGTGCGCGCTTGAATGGGGGATCGTTGCGATAGAAATCGCTGATGAATGTCTGAGCGCTTGTACCGCTGGCGATCTGAGCGTATACGCGGTCGATGGCTCTTCGCTGAGCAATGCCATCGGTCGTGACCATCCGCACGTTTTCAATCCAGTTTTGGATGATCGCGCGCCTCAATCGGTCGTCATCAATTGAGGTTTGGTCAGCTAGCCCCGAGGCCACAGGCCGTCCAAGGCTATCGATCAGAACGACGAATGGAACAACGCGAGAGCGTGCCGATAGGAGCACAACGCCACCGGTTGCTACAAGTGCGATGAGCGCACATAGCAGTGCAGCGCTGCGCCAGTTGCGAGCGCGAGTAATGAAGTCACCGTATCGTTCATCCCACTCTCTGCGGGCAGCAAGATACGGATTGTAAGTTGCGCTCGCGCCGACGGCCGACTCCGCATTGTTCTTTCTTAGTGCAAATGCCATTTACTTGAAACCTCCAAAATTCATTCGCCGTGATCAATCGGCATGCGAGGCGGCTGGGCGTGCGGGGCTGCATCACTCGGCACACGTCCGAAGCGTGGGCCTGTTCCCTGCAAACGTTGCGCTACACCTGAGAGGACCCGTCCTGTGAGTCGCACGCGCGATGCAACTCGGTCCTTCTGCCGCAATGCCGGAACTTGTAAGGTTGGCGAGCTTGCCGAAGCGTTGACGTGTGGGGCCGAGCTGCTCGAATCCTGCGGA
>JAFATG010000190.1 GCA_019244055.1 Acidobacteriaceae bacterium
CCCTCGTGGCGCTAGAAGGCGGCGAACGTCTTCGAGCAGCGGCACCGGATTGCGGAGATGTTCCAGAGTGTCAAGAAGCAGAATGCGGTCAAACGGACGATCGGTGTACCGGACCAGCTCTCCTACCCCGCTTTCGAGATCAGCGGAAACTACCACTTCGTAGCCCGCGCTGGCCGGTACACGCGGTTCCTCATCGAGACCTGTGACCTTATTCCCGGCGCGTACGAGCTTGCTGCCGAACGCGCCTTCTTTGCAAGAAACTTCCAGTACGTGCTGGCCCGTTCCCACCAGTCGCGAGGCGTAGTAGTGAGATGAATACGAGCCGCGCTTAATCGCGTAAGGAACGAAGTACTCTTCGAATTCGGGGAAGGAGCGGACCGACAGCGACGTTTGGGTGTAGCGATGCACAGCACGAATGATGGCCTTTGCGTACTTAAGGCCGTTCACACGGCAGACTTCATCGCCATAAAAAGTTGGTATCGGAACTTCCATGATTCGGAAATTCTGATGGTGAAGCTTGATGATGATTTCCGTATCGAAGTGGAAATCGTCGGTCAGGGTATCCAGCTTGATCGATGCAAGGGCGTGCAGGTTGTAGGCCCGATAACCGCTGTGAAATTCGGTCAAATGAAGTCCGAGCGCGTGGTTTTCGAAGGCGCTGAGAATGCGATTCCCCACGTACTTATAGACCGGCATGCCGCCTCTTAACGGTCCGCCGAAATCCTTCATCATGCGGGACCCGAATACGGCGTCGGCTTCTCCCCGTACGAGCGGGGCGTACATATGGGACAGAAGTTCGGGCGCGTATTGACCATCGCCGTGTAGTAGGACGACTATGTCGAAACCTTGCTCGATGAAGTAGCGGTAGCCGGCCTTCTGATTGCCGCCGTATCCGAGATTCTTAGCATGCTTCAGAACGCGCAGCTTGGGAACATTCGTCATGGCCTGAATACCGACCGCCAGTTCATAGGTGGCGTCCTGGCTGGCATCATCAAAGACGGCAACCTGTTCGACATTGCGCCAGACTTCCGGGGTGATGCGCCGCAAAACTGTGCTGAGAGTAGTGAGCGCATTGTAGGCAACAATAAAGATGCCAATACGCTTGCCGCGATTGGCAGCGCGTTCGGGAGAGTCCTGCAGAGCCGTCTGCCGGAACTGGGGAAGCGGCTCGAATGGCAGGCTGAGCCGTTCGGAGGCCTCAAACGACGGCCTGGGAGGAGTGGAGACGTTCATTCCGAGAAGTGCTTGGCTGAAATTGCAACTTCATGCTAACACTCAGAGGCTTCTCTAAGCATTAAAGCGAGTTAAGGAACTTTTAAGCTCGCGGCCGGTCAGGCAACTTGAGTGTAAATGAAGATAAACGACAAGAGAATCATCACAACGGTGGTGATCAAAGCAATGGCGTTCTGCCATCGCTTATTCTTGAAGGCACCCATCAGGCGAGGCCGGTTTATCAGCAGCAGCATGTAAATCAACACGAACGGCAGCAGCATCCCGTTCGCGACCTGTGAATAGAGGATGAATTTGAATTGCAGATCGTCCGGAATGAGCAGCACACAAGCGGCCGCTCCGCCGATCAGCAGACTGTATAGCCAATAGAAGATGGGGGCTTCCGAGAAGCGCCGGTCCACGCCCGACTCAAATCCGAGCCCTTCGCAGATGTTATAGGAAGTCGCGAGCGGCAGGATCGCGGCCGAGAGAAGGGCGGCGTTGATCAGCCCGATTGCAAAGAGCAGGGACGCAAACCGTCCGGCCAGCGGTCGTAATGCCGCAGCAGCTTCAGCAGCGGTTGAGATTTCAGGATGACCGTGGCGGAAGATGGTAGCGCCGCAAGCGACGACGATGAAGAATGCGATCACATCGGTGATAATGCATCCGGCGATGACATCCAGGCGGCAAAGGCCATAGTGACGAGTGTCGACGCCCTTTTCGACAACCGACGCCTGGAGGTAGAACTGCATCCAGGGCGTAATGGTAGTTCCGATCAATCCAACGAGCACGGTCAGATAAGCGGGATTGGAGCTTATCGTTGGGATAAAGGTCTGCTTCAGGGCGAGATTCCAATCCGGTTTAGCGAAAAAGGCGGAGACGGGATACGCAAAGTAGACGAGTGACGCGACGATCAGTATGCGCTCGACGGGGCGATAACGGCCGCGTACGATCAGGCCCCAAACGATAAAGGCTCCGAGCGGAACCGTCAGGTGCTTGCTAACACCGAAGAGATTCATTCCGGCAGCTAGCCCGGCAAACTCGGCGATGATGTTGCCGAAGTCGGCGAGACCGAGCACGAGCATGGTGAAGAATGTCGCCCGGAGACCGAATTCTTCGCGAATAAGGTCAGAGAGGCCTTTTCCAGTGACGGCGCCCATGCGAGCGGCCATCTCCTGAACAACCATGAGCGCGATCGTAATCGGAATCAGAGTCCAAAGCAGCGTATATCCGAACTGCGCGCCGGCTTGAGAATACGTTAGAATGCCACCTGGATCGTTATCGACGTTCGCGGTAATGAATCCGGGACCAAGGACTGCAAGAAAGGCAAACAGGCGCGCGCTGAGGAAGTGGAACGGTGTTCTTCTGCGGGCAGCGGCCTGGATCATGATCGTAAAAAAGTCAAACCTTCATTGTTGACTACGCGCATTTCAGGAGAATTAAGCGGGCTGTAATGCCGCCGGGAAGGGTTCCGATCTATCCTTTAAAAAATGCCTGGAATTAAGCTCTGTTTCCTTTGGCATATGCATCAGCCGTTCTACAAGGACTTGGTGAGCGGCGAATACAAGCTGCCGTGGGTACGCTTGCATGCATTGAAAGACTATTACGGGATGGTCAAGATACTGGAGGAATTCCCATCCATTCACCAGACGTTTAATCTGGTCCCGTCCCTGCTGGTACAGATAGAAGATTATGCCCGGGCCGAAGCGTCCGACCCGTTCTTTCGGCTGGCAGCGACACCGGCCTCGCAATTGAGCTCATCCGAAAAGGATTCTATTCTCCGCTACTTCTTTCAAGCCAATTCGGAACGGGTGATCGGCCGGTATCCGCGCTACGCGGAACTGTATCGAATTTTCCAGCGATGCGAGCACAATGCGGAGCGGGCTTGCGCGTTATTTAATGAGCAGATGCTGCGAGATCTGCAAGTGTTTTCTCAACTGGCCTGGTTCGACGAGGAGTATCTGCAGCATGATCCGCAGGTGAAGGCGTTACTGGCAAAAGGGCGCGATTTTACAGTTCTCGAGCAGCTTTCGGTCATTCAGAAAGAGCTACAAGCGATGCCGAACGTCATCAATGTATACCGCGAGTTCGCGAAGCGCGGCCAGATTGAGCTATCCGCTTCCGCTTTCTACCACCCCATACTGCCCCTGCTTTGTGACACGAACATCGCGAGTGTGTCGCATCCTTACGTTTCCCTGCCCTCGCAGTTCGCACATCCAGACGATGCCGAAGAACAGTTGCGCAGGTCTTGCCGGTATTTTGAAGAAGTCTTTGAGCAGGCACCGGCGGGATTCTGGCCCTCAGAGGGAGCGGTTTCGGACGAAACGCTGCGGGTCGCGGCGAAAATCGGGTTTCAGTGGACGGCGACAGATAACGCGGTTCTTGCACGAACGATCGGAACGGATGCAACGCCCAAGAACACGTACCGACCCTACATTTGGAGGCAGAATGGCCAAGCGATACAAGTTCTTTTTCGCGATCAGAAGCTGAGCGATTTCATTGGCTTCGTGTATCAGAACATGGATCCCGCGAAGGCAGCGAAGCACTTCCTGAGCGAAATATACAGAAACTGCCAGCCGATTTTGGCAGAAGGGCGCGACGCGCTGGTTCCAATCATTCTGGATGGCGAAAACGCTTGGGAATCCTACGTCGAGAACGGCAGGCCCTTCTTGCGCGAATTGTACCGGGAAATTGCTGCTGATGAGCGCATCGCGGCACTGACAATCAGCGAAGCATTGAGCCGGATGCGGCCGGATAAGATAGCGCACATCTATCCGGGCTCGTGGATCGATACCAATTTCGATATCTGGATCGGGGCACAGGAGGACAATCTCGCGTGGGAGCAACTGCTGGCCGCCCGGAACAAATACAACGAGGTGATGCGCTCACGAGGCGGCCGCGACATTCCGGAAGCGAACCGGAGAACAGCCTGGGAAGAGCTGCTCATTGCTGAAGGCAGTGATTGGTGCTGGTGGTACGGTCCGGAGCATTCCTCTGCGAACAGGGGGGAGTTCGATCAGCTATACCGAGCTCACCTGGCGAATGTGTATCGTTTACTGGGAGAAGACCCGCCGGACACCTTGGAAGAGCCCATTCTGCGGGAGACCGAAATCCTCGCCCACGAGTTACCCAGCGGCATGATAGATCCGCAAATCGATGGAGTGCTGACCTCGCAGAGCGAGTGGCAAGATGCGGGACGATATCGAATTGAGCAGCGCTCGGGCGCGATGCACAGCCAGAAGGCGCCAATACAGGAACTGCGATATGGTACCGACGGACAGAATATCTTTCTCGCAGTGGGGATGGCCGAAACTGCGAAAGCGAACTCGGCTTATGAATTTCGGCTGCAGCTTCGAAACGAGCAAAAGGACGAATTTCTGATAAAGGTTTCGGTAACGGATTCAGGTGAAACGATCGTGGATTCCAATTTGCCTGAGACTGCTATCAGCGCCGCCATCGTCGAGGTTCTCGAATTGAAGGTTTCCATGTGCGCTTTACGTGCGCGGCGCGGCGATTCCGTCTACCTGCGATTGTCGCTGTTTCGCGATGGTCTGCCGCTTGCGGTGTTCCCTAAACAGGGAGAATTTGAGCTTCGCCCAAACCCAATGGCCGCGTTCGCGTTCTAGGGAAAACCCGTTCAGTGAAGCGCGCCGGGCGCAGCCGCGGCGCCGTTGAGCGGCCTCGTGTACTGATTCAGCCAATCAATCACTGCACCGTACCAGAACCGGCTATTTTGCGGTTTCAAGATCCAGTGGCCTTCATCGGGAAATTGAATGAGCGTTGACGGGACCTTCATCTCCTGAAGTGACGTAAATAGCTGCTGACCTTGGCCGATGGGCACACGGAAATCCATTTCGCCATGAGTAACAAGGGTCGGAGTCTTAAAATTCTTCACATACATGCTGGGCGACCATTTGTTATATAGGTCAGGGTTCTCCCACGGCAGCCCTTGAAATTCCCATTTCGGAAACCAGAGCTCCTCGGTAGTTAATGCATCACTGCGAAGATCAAACACGCCGGCATGGGATACGAGCGCTTTGAAACGATCCGTGTGGCCAAGAATCCAGTCGATCATGTAACCGCCATACGAAGCGCCTGCCGCGACCATCCGGCTCTTATCGACATAGGGAAGATTGCCGACATAGTCGGCGATAGCCATGAGATCGTCATAGGCGCGCCCGCCCCAATCCCCATTTACTGCATCAGTAAAGCTCTGGCCGTAGCCGACTGAGCCATGCGGATTGGGCAGAATGACCACGTAACCGGCGCCCGCGAAAACCTGCGCATTCCAGCGGTAACTCCAGGATTCGCCCCAATCGCCTTCCGGGCCTCCATGGATCGCCATCAAAGCAGGGTACTTACTGGCCGAATTGAAATCGGGCGGTTTGACGATGAAGCTCTCGATCTGGGCGCCATCCGTCCCACTAACCGAGATCTTTTCAAGAGGCGTGAGTTGAAAATCATTGAGGACCGGATCATTCAGATGGGTCAAGGCAATGCCCGTGCCACCCTTGGACAGCGCTTTCTTGATTTCGACAGGCTGGGACCCGCTTTGTTCGGTGTAGATCATGGCTTTGTCATCGGGCGTGAACTGCACGGAACCAATTGAGCTGGGACCCTGCGCGATGGTCCGAATGGGTCCGCCACCCACCGGAATCATTAGCAATGGCGAAGTGCCGTGATCGTCGATGGTGAAAAAGATGCGCTTGGAATCGGGAGACCATGTGTAGGATTCGACCCAGCGATCGAGCGAATCTGTCAGAGTATTCATTTGGCCGCTCTGAAGATCGAGGATCGCAAGGCGCCATTGATCGCTCTCGTAACCGCTGCGATTTTGAGTGCGATATGCGAGATAGTTCGCGTCAGGCGAATAGACCGGGCCCTCATCCGCGCCCGGATTATTGGTGACGCGCCGTGCCGGACCGCCCGCGGCCGCGACGGTAAAAATGTCGGAATTCGTGCTGCTGGCGAGTTGGGGATCAGTATTCGATACATACGCGATTTGCGTACTGTCGGGCGAAAACGCGTATTGCTCGGGGCCCGAAAGGCTAAAAGGCGGGGTGTTCAGGTTACCGGGAGTGAGATCCCGGACCTTGCCCAGGCCGTCAACAGACTGCAGCAGAAGGTGCTTGCGCCGCTCGCCCTGGTATTCCGTCCAATGTCGGTACAGGAGCGTGTCATAGACCCGGGCGTGCATCTTCCCGGCGGTTTCCGCATCAAGCTTCGATTTGTTGCAGGCAGCGTCGTAATCGATGCCGGGAACTGAACCTGACGCGGAACAGGAAGGGTACACGTCACTGGTGAACAGCAGGAGCTTGCCATCAGGCGAGACGAGAACACCGTTCGCTCCAGTCGGAACGTCAGTGGCCAGCTTGGCGTCGCTGCCATCGGAGTTCATCGACCAAATCTGGGAAGGGTTACTCCGATTCGAAACAAAAAAGATGCGCTTGGAATCGGCGCTCCAGCGAGGACGGGTGTTCATCGTGCCATCTCTCGTAATTTGTTGGGGAGAGCCTCCGTCGAGCGGGACGACATAGATCTGCGATGGCTTCGAGTTGTTGGGCATGTCGACGGTTTGTACCGTGAACGCAACCAGCTTGCCGTCAGGTGAGAGCTGCGGATCGTTGATGCGAGCGATTCGCATCATGGCATCAAAGGTAAATGGCGCTTTGGCAGAAATGGCAGACCCGCTGAGCACTCCTAGCAACAATGCCCACAGGGCGGTCTTGCGCATGACTCAATTCTAGCGGCGGATAGAGCTAACATCTGGTATGCCGAATCGCAGAGTGGAGGAGCAGCTCGAGGCACTGAAAGCCCTGGGCGGCAGCGGCCTAAACGATACCAGCATTCAAGCGTTGAGGAAGGGGCTCGGAGATCGCGTGAATGTTGTAGCAGCTCGGGCTGCCAAGACTGCGTCGGAGATGCAGGCGCGAGCGTTGGTACCCGATCTGGTCCAGTCATTCGCGCGGCTGTTGGAGAGGAAGAGAGATGCCGACCCGCAATGCTGGGGGAAGAACGCGATCGCGCAAGCGCTGAAGGAGCTCGGCTACGCCGAATCAAGTCTATTCCTGAAAGGCTTGCAGCACGTACAGATGGAGCCGGTATGGGGGGGACAGGTGGACACCGCGATCACGTTGCGGGGAATTTGCGCATTGGCTCTGGTGCAGTGCACGGATCTGCCCCGGCGGGAGATCCTGCGGTGTTTGGTCGATGCGCTGACTGACCCGGAAGCGCGTGTGAGAGTAGATGCGGCGCGAGCGCTCGAGGAAATGAACGGCGAGGAGGTTGTGCTCTTGCTTCGATTGAAAGCGCGGGCGGGAGACAAGGAGGCGGCCGTTACGGGCCAAGTCCTGGAATCCTTATTGAGGCTGCAAGGTGACGAGGGAGTCCCGTTCGTGGCGGAATTCCTGCGCTCGGATGCCGAAGATATTCGGGTTGAGGCGGCCCTGGTGCTCGGCTCATCACGATTGGCAAGCGCAACGGAAGTGTTGATCGAGACGTGGCGGAAACAGCAGAAGCTTGGCAGAGGCTCAGGAGTACTGCGAGGATTGAGCGTCTCGCGCCAGGAACGAGCGATCGAATTCCTTTTAGACATTCTCCGGAACGGGTGCGAATGGGAAGCAACAGAGGCATTCGCCGCGCTCGAACTGCACAAGGAGACGGAAGAAGTTTGGGCGAGGGTGCGCGAAATTGTATCTGAGCGATCGCTCCCGGTGCGCACTCCGATTTGAAACTCCGCCGCGAGCGCAGCTAGCGACATGGGAGCGGAAGCACTCGAAGATACTGGGAAACATGAGTCCCGGTCCGATTTCCAGCTTTATCAAACATCACTTCCGGCATTTTAATGCGGCGACGCTGGTCGAGGCTGCGGAGGGTTACAAGGAGCATTTGCGGCAAGGCGGGAAGATGTTCCTCACGATGGCAGGAGCGATGAGCACGGCCGAGATCGGTGTTTCTCTCGCCGAGATGATCAGACAGGACAAAGTTCATGGGATTTCCTGCACAGGAGCGAACCTGGAAGAGGACGTGTTTAACTTAGTGGCGCACGATTTTTATGAGCGTGTTCCACACTGGCGGGACTTGAAGCCGGAAGACGAGCAGGCGCTGCTGGATCGTCACATGAACCGCGTTACCGATACGTGCATTCCCGAACATGAAGCAATGCGGCGGATCGAAGGCATGATTCTCAACGAGTGGATGGCGGCGGATCAGCAAAGGGAACCCCGCTTCCCACACGAGTTTTTCTATCGAATTCTGAAATCTACGGACTTGCAGAAGAGCTTTCAGGTGGATGTGAAAGATAGCTGGCTGTACGCGGCAATGCAACGCAATCTGCCGATGTTTGTGCCTGGATGGGAAGACTCAACGCTCGGCAATATGTATGCGGGTCACTGCATCTCTGGGGACGTGAAGAACGTGCACACGGTTAGGACCGGTATCGAATACATGACAGCACTCGCCGATTGGTATACGAAGACGACAGCGGGCGCGTCGATCGGATTCTTTCAGATCGGCGGAGGGATTGCGGGCGACTTTCCGATCTGCGTTGTGCCGATGCTACGGCAGGACCTGGAGCGCGAAGATACGCCTTTGTGGGGCTATTTCTGCCAGATCAGTGATTCCACTACCAGTTATGGTTCCTATTCGGGAGCGATCCCGAACGAGAAGATTACCTGGGAAAAGCTAAGCATTCATACACCGAAGTATGTGATTGAGTCGGATGCGTCGATTGTTGCGCCGTTGATGTTCGCGTACGTGCTGGACCAGTAACGCGTCCGGCAGGCGGGAATAGATGCCTCGGATAATGCGCTGGTCGCAATTTTGCCCATGGTTGGCAACCACGTGAAATGCGTCCAAGAGTTGAGGTCTTAACCACGGCTGAACGACAGGAAACAGCTACAGGTAAGCATCCACATAAGAGTAGTGAAGAAATAACTGCCTCTCTCCTGGCCCATAATCCTCCTCTAGAAGCGGAAGCGCGCTCACTCCGATGAGTGATCGCGTTGAACCTTTTCCTTTACAGAACACCGCAGCGATCGATCTCTAGATTTCGCACCTCGCGCGAGTGCCCCTCAGTATTCGGAACCGATGAGCTCGGTTGGCAACGATACGAGCAGTTCGTAAATCTTGAGTCGACGAAACCCGCGGACTCGGTCCCGTCGACTTGGTAACTTAGGTACGTGGTGAGGTGCGAGAGCGGTTGAATCGGGCGGTCTCGAAACGCGATTCGGCCAGTTTTGCAAGTAGTACAAAATTCAATAAATCCTCTTGGCGACCAACAACTTACACCCGAATTTGACTTCATCCAGTTTCCCTCGATTTCACCGGTTTTGACCGGTCTATAGTGACAAAACAGTGACAGTCAGCTCGCTCAGCGGTGCCTTAAGTCGGAGTGTCACTATACGCGACTGTAAGTGCTTCAACGTCAACTGAATAGCCTGTGATCGAATGTGAGCACTCAGGCGATCCTTGGGAAACCTTCAGACCAAAATTGCGCAGACGCTGTCTGCGCTTTTAGAACAGGTACGAGTCTCTATACCCTGAGTTGACGCCAATGACCTCGCTTGATTTCGTTCGGGTTTTGGCCGGATGACTGATCCGGCTTCTTGCGATTCAGCTCTCCAATCCTTTCATGAAACCCGGCGTCCAACTCCTTCAGGAAGGTGTGCTGTGAGCCAAATTGGGGATCTTTTTGCCAGGCGTCGCGCCGATCGTTCAAAAACCGGTAGCCTGACTGAAATAGAAGACGTTCACCGTTGCAGCCGTCCGCCGTAAAACTTATTCTCGACACGAGTCCGATCGAAAACGCAGTGCGGTTGCTGAACCAGCTTCCCGCTTCGATTTGTAAGAGATTTCATGGCGGCGGGGATTCCGACCCGGGCCTGGTCAGCCTTGACTTGCAGGGCCTGAAGCAGACCGGCACCAACCAATTGCGAGCTATTTTCAATGCGGTCTGTTAGACTGAACGCGCGCAAAAAACGGACGTAACGAAGGGGCCGGGGTTATGTGTTTTAGGCAGCCCGCGCTTGTTTCACTCGATCCCGCAACTCGGATACGGTCTTGTCCAGATCCAGCACAAAGGCAAAAACTCCTTGACCGGGCTTCTTCAAAACACTGAACACCTGCTTACAATTCTTGGCCATCACAACGTCTCGTCCCACGACGAAGAAGCGAGCTCCCGATAACGGATTCTGCTGGCCATCTTCGATAAGCAAGCGCTCAACGATAGATCGAAGAGTCTGTAGAGAGATACCACCTTTCCGCAAATCACGTGCCACGCACAGGGCGATCAAATCTGTAAACGAATATCTTCGTTCTGTTC
>JAFATG010000199.1 GCA_019244055.1 Acidobacteriaceae bacterium
CCACGTGAAGTCGCTGTCCTCAAGCTGATTGCCGCGGGCAATGCGAACAAGGAGATCGCGGCTCAACTGCACATCTCGGAGGAAGGCGTAAAAGGTTCCGTCAAGAGCATTCTGCTCAAGCTCGGCGCCAATGATCGGGCCCATGCAGCCATCATCGGGCTGAAGCGCGGAATTATCGAAGTTCCGTGAGACCCCCGAAAATAGGAACGGCCGCTCGAACGTCGCGCAGCTGCCCTGCATTTAGTAAACCCGACGCAACCTGATAGTGCCGCATCGGCCTTTACGGAGCATTGAGCCGGGGAGAACACAGGCGCGCAACGGGTAATATCGTACATATAAAAACCTCAAAAAGAGAGCCGCCAGTGGTACGAGTTGTGATTATGCTGGGCGTTCTCGCTGCAGGCTGCCCTTGCGGCTTTGCGGGGAATCCCGGCTTCGACCAGAGCGGCCATGTTCTGGTGAGTGAGCTCAGATTCGCCCATCTCACCACCAACGATGGCCTATCTCAAGGCTATGTTACTGCCATTTTGCAGGATCGCCGGGGCTTCATGTGGTTTGCCACTCGAGACGGTCTCAATCGCTATGACGGTAACGACTTCGTCGTTTACAACAACAACCCGAATGACCCTGATAGCTTAAGCTCCAACTTCATTCAAGATCTGGTGGAAGACGATCGAGGCTACTTGTGGATTGCGACCAACACGGGGGTGAACAAATTCGCCCCTAAAACCGAACGTTGTACCCGGTACCTTCACGACTCCAACAACCCTAATACGATCGGTGGTGCTTCGGTCAAGAGCATCGCCCTAGCGAGTCGCGGTTCTCTTTGGTTTGGCACCGAAGACGGCGGCCTCGACAAATTTGATCCGAAAACCGGAACATTTACTCATTATCGAAATGACAGCGATGGCCAGTTTGTTGGGAGGATCGAGCAGGTTATCGAGGACAGCCATCAGGATATCTGGTTTGTTGGCGAGCGTGGGCTCTTCCACTTGGATCAAACGGCAGGACAGATTACTCGCCCTCCTACAACAAAGAACGGCCTGAGCGCGGACAGTCTGTATCAAGATGAAGTCGGGAATTTGTGGATGCTAGCAAATTCCCCGGTCGTCGGACTCGTGAAATATGATCCACACGCAGACCGGTTCACGAAATACTCGCTCGGCCGTGCTTTCGGCCTCCCGGCAGGCACTATGAATGGAGGCTCGGTTAATAGCAGGCTTGTGGCTGACGGGCAGAATGGATTATGGGTGCCATCGAGTTTGGGCCTCTACTACTTTGACCGGCAAACAGAACGTTTCACGTACCGGTTTCAGCACGAGGATGCCAACCCCGATAGCCTCGATAGTAACGCCATCCTCTCAGTCTGTCGGGATAGGGGTGGCGTCCTGTGGGTAGGCACTGAGAATGCGGGCATCAATATTCTCAATTTCCGGCAAGGACAGTTCGTCCGTTATAGGCATCGCCCCGCCGAGCCCAATAGTATCTCACCCGGCAGGGTCAAGGCGATTTATCAGGATCCCGATGGCGTTCTGTGGATAGGCTTATTTCCTCGCGCCCTGGATAGATTGGATCGAAAGACGGGAAAAATCACCCATTACGTTCCCAAGCCGGGCGACGAGAATACGCTGGGTCAAGGCACTAACGTCAATAGCATTTACAAAGATGCAGCGGGGTATCTCTGGCTTGGCGGTGGGGGCTGTGGTCTCGTTCGGTTCGATGAACGCACTGGGCGTTTCAAGCATTACCGGCACAACCCGAATGATCCCAACAGCTTGATTTCTAATAATGTTTACACGATCTATGGCGACCGAACCGGCCACATATGGGTGGGCCAGGAGGGCGGCTTTAGCCGCTTCGATGCAGCGAGGGACAGGTTTACCAATTACCAGCCTGTTCCAGATAATCCTGCCAGCTTTGTAAATACCGTCTGGATCATTTATCAAGATCGTTCCGGAACCCTATGGTTAGGGACCTGGGGCGGCGCGCTGATCCGTTTCGATGACAACGCGAAGACTTTTGTGACTTACACGCCCGACTCGCGTGATCCTCACAGACTCAACGGCGGCGGGATCAACACCATGCACGAAGACCGGACTGGAACGCTGTGGGTGGGAGCGTTTGACGGACTGTACCCGTACAGCCGGCAAAGCGGAGCATTCGCCCGCTACACAGAAAACCAGGGCCTGCCGAGCAGCAGTATTCGCTGCATTGTGGAAGATGGAGGTGGCAGACTTTGGCTCAGTACCCAGAAAGGCATATCCCGGTTCGATCCTCAGCGGGAAACCTTTAGGAACTACGATATGTCCGACGGTTTGCAGACCGCTGAGTTCAGTACCGGCTGTTATCAAGGCCCGGATGGGGAGATATTCTTTGGCGGCAGCAATGGGTTTAATGCATTTTCCCCTGAAAATGTCCGCGACAATCCGTACGTGCCGCCGGTAGTCATCACTAGCTTCAAGATTTTCAACAAGCCCGTTCCCATCGGCGCTAAATCGGTACTTAAGAAAGCCATCCCATACGTCGATTCCCTAACTCTCTCCTACCGGGACAATGTTTTCTCCTTCGAATTCGCGGCGTTGAGCTACGCAAATTCCCAGAAGAACCGTTATCGATATAAGCTCGAAGGCTTTGATCCTGGCTGGAACGAGGTGGGCAGCAAGCAGCGCCTGGCTACTTACACCAATCTAGATCACCATAAGTATATTTTTCGTGTCCAGGGATCAAACAGCGATGGCGTATGGAATGAACCAGGGGTGTCGCTGCCCCTATTCATCACTCCCCCTTGGTGGAATACGAATTGGTTCCGTGCCCTCTGCGCGGCGATTTTTCTGGCATTGCTGTGGGCAGCCTATCAGTTTCGAATCCGGCAACTCCTGTGGAAGTTCAACATGGCCAGCGAGGCGCGCCTCAACGAGCGTATGCGCATCGGGCGGGAGTTGCACGATAATTTGTTGCAGACCGTTCAGGGATTTATGCTGCGCCTCCAGGCAGTGAATGAAACGATCCCTCCGGGAACGATAAA
>JAFATG010000267.1 GCA_019244055.1 Acidobacteriaceae bacterium
GCATAGGTTCCGGCTGGAAAGTTCAGCGTGACGCCGGTCGTTGGGATTGTGAACGTTGCCGCAATGGCGATAGGTGCCGAGAAGATATTTCCGCCATCGGTCGAGTAGCGGAAGCTGGTGGCAGACAGGATCTCTACGACCCAGTAGTAGAACGCGTTGGGCGCACCCGCGCGCGTGATCATTGGTGACGTGCCGACCTCTACGATTGGGAAGTCGCTGATATTGGCCGCGGAGGTCCAACTGTAGGTGTCGCCAGCCATGTAGGTGCCGGTCCCGTTGGGAAAATCGAGGGCGATACCGGTTCCCGGCACGACGTACATTGACGCGGTAGCGACTGGCGTCGAGGGAAGAAAGGTCACGCCGCCATCGGTGGAGTACTGAAACGTGGCGGTTCCGAGAGCCCCTCCAGCGACGATCTTCACGACCCATGAGTAGATGCCATTCGAGACTCCCACCCTGACGAGCAAAGGAGAAGAACCGGCCTCCACGATAGGGCTATCCAAGATAGCAGAGTACCCGGTATTGAGACGGCCAACGATCTCAACGTTCTCCACGACGGCCCCGTTGCCCCAGTTTTGCGATGCTCCGGCCGAGGCAAACGATACCCCGACGCCTGAATTGAGAACGGCCAACTCGCGCGTCCAACTGACTTGATTCACGCCGCATGAGAAGAGCAGCCGGGAACCCGATCCCGAATAGACCCGAGGGAACCGTGAGTCGCCAATGGCATCGCCGAGGACGTGGATGCCTGGTGGCATAGATCCGAGAGTACGATCCAGCCGGTAATCGCCCATCGGAAAATAGAGCAGATTGCCGCGTGTGGGCGCCGGCAGGCCCGCGGGCGCCGCCTGCATGCTCGCAATAGCAGTCGCGACGGCAGCGTCGTTGGGCGTGGTTCCGTCACCCTTCGCCCCAAACCAGAGGACGTTGAACTGGCCATTAGACATGGAGCGGATCCACCGGCCCGGTGTCGTCGTTGATGGAATCTGAAGCCCTCCATCGCCCATGACGCCCGTCGATGGTCCGGGCGAGACATAAGTCGGAACCGAAAGTGAGTTCGGGAGCGAAGCAGCTCCAATCAAGGGCCAATAGCCGTCCAAGCTCGTCCCGGTCCTCGCGATCATCAGTTGCTGGCCAGGGGCGAGGCCATGTGCTGCTACGGTATTGACCACGGTTGAAACCGCGGTGCCCCCGGTGCCGGCGACTGTCGCGAGCGAACCGTTGAGAACGAAATGCGTCGCATCTAGGACGGTGACGATCCATGCCTTACCGTCGGCATACGTGCCGGTATCGTATATGGCGACAGCCTGTCCGGTGACAAGCAGGTGGGGAGTCATGGTGGTAACAACGATCTCGGGCGCGAACGCGATGCCAGCGCTTGCGGTTGGCACTGGATAGGAGGAGTAATAGTCCAACGAGAACGTCGTCGCAGTAAGCTTGGTGATCGTCCACAGATTGGATGCGCCCATCAGGCCCGTCGCCTTTACAAAGGTCACGCGCTGACCGGTAAGAAAGGGATGGGGGCTACCGGTCGTAACAACGGCGGCGGATGAAACGCTCAGTACGGCGACGCTCTGTACCGCCGCGACGCCGCTGATAGCCAGGCGGCTACCGGCAACTGAAGCGGTGATGGTCGCCGAACCGGGAGGCGTTGCCTGGTAGCAGAACTCGCCTCCACCGCCATCGGCTGAGGCGAAGTACCCGCCCACTACGGCGATGTCGAGGTCATTCGTTGCTGCATTGGCAACCGCTTGTAGACCGCCAGGCCCGCTGATATTCGGGGCGCTGTAGACCGTCATTGTTCCTCCGCAGTTCCGCGTGCGGCTACGCTAAGCCGGAATTTCCATTTTGACCGTTTTGGAAGGCTGGCATCACGTCGCGGGCCAAAAATTGCACCGTACGGCTCGCTTCTGCAAGAGTGAGGTCCCCAAATGATATGTCGCAAACAAAATAATTCGTGCCGGACGCTTCCACCTGGCTCTCGATGTAAGCTCTCGCTCCCTCCGCCGTGCCGGCAAAGGCTCCTCCGATCTTTTGCCACTCGTCAAATTCAAGCGGGAGAAATCCCAGCCCAAACGGCACGCCATACTGCTTCCAGAGAAGTTCCATATGCTCCCGCCACGGCTGATACGCGCGCCGTGCCGAGCGTCTTGCTTCTTCATCGCTCTCAGCCAACACTATGTGTCGCACGACACCCAACAGCGGCAGCCCCGATATCGGTTTTCCAAGCTTCTCCCATTCGGCCAAATAACGATCCGTGATAGAGCGCGCCATTTTTGCGGGCGCGAGAGTAACGACATTGCCATCGTTTGCTGCGGCCCACACCGTCGCTTCCGGAGTTTTCACGCCGTACCAAATGGGCGGATGCGGCCTCTGCACTGCCTTCATTACCATCGGAACGTCAACGAACTCATAGAACTCGCCTTTGTGGTTCAAAATGTCCGAAGTCAGTCCTTTCTTGATTACCTCCACAGCCTCCGCAAGCTGCCTAGGCCCGTTTGCCGGATCGGCGCCATAAAAACCAACTTCGATGGGCGAAATACCTCTTCCCACGCCGAGTTCAAACCGGCCACCGCTCATTTGATCGAGCATGCAGATCTCTTCAATCAATCGAAGAGGATGATAGAGCGGAACTACATACACGAGAGGGCCGAAGCGAAGATTCTTGGTACGTTGCGCGACTGCGGCCAAAAAAACACTGGGCGAAGGCGCAAAACCCAATGGTGTTCCGTGATGCTCGGCTAAGTGATATGCGTAAAACCCGCTTCGATCATATTCTTCGATGAGCTGCAGCCGGCGTTCGTACTGCTGACCGACCGGTGCACCCGTGTTGTCCATGTGGTCAAAGACGCCAAATTTCAGACGTCCTCCCGCGCCGATCCCCGCAAATTTCGTTTCCGATATTGGCATCTAGAATTCCTCGCCCGCGAACTAGGGCTAGCGATCTCGCGGGACTTCGTAGATACACAGAGCGATAGTAACGAAGACCGATCCTGCTGCGCCGTAGATGACATTGGTGGCGCTGTCCACCGTGACGTAAAATTTTGTGCCCAAATAATGGACGGAGTAGCGCGGCGTAATGTCGACAGGCACTGGCGCGTAGATAATAATCGAATCGTCTTTGCTGCTAAAACTGGCTGGCACGATCTCTACTGGATGTTTTGTACCTCCACCAAAAGTTTGTGAGGGAGAGTAAGTCAGTACAACGGGAGGGGGCGCTGCATTTTGGTTTGTGTTCGATTGCAACCCACCGGTTTGATTCGTGGTGAAGCTCGCTGTAACGGACACGTTGGGTAGACCTGTATAATCCTGTGCGGCGGCATTGAAGAGTTCGTCTAGTATGGTCATATTTCGTTAGCCCCATTGCGGCATTCTGGCTTGCAAAAAGCCTCTTGCAAAGCGATTTTGCGAACTCAACCGTACGCTATTGGTTGAGGTTCGCGGCTGCATTCATGTTCGTGTCAGCGGTCCCACTGCCATTGAAAGTACCGAGCTGCGCTCCTTTCGCCGAGTAATGACAATCGAATGTTGATTAATTCCTTCGCCAATCACAATGTTTCCTGCCGGCGCCGAAAGGAACGCGGTGTTGTGTTGGTCTACCTTCTGACCGATATTGATGTTTCCGGTCTGCGCGACGATTCGTGCCACCGAGTACTGGTCTATCTTTCGACCAATCTCTACGGATCCGCCGGCGACGATGTCAGGATTTGAGTGCTGGTCAATCTTTTGGCCGATGCTCACGTTCTTCGCTGCCCTGATGGTCAGGTTGCTATTCTCATCGATCTTTTCATTGATAGTGACTGAACCCTTGCGGCTATGAAGCATCGCGGTAGATGCGTTCGTGACGGTCCGGACGACGATGTCGCCATCCTGAACCTGTGTGATATCACCCATGTTCTTTTTCTCCTTTGTTTCCCCGCGGGGGGCTTGGGGCACGAGAAAGTGAATCACTGCGCCCCTCCAGTTCTCGCTGCAACTGCGGCCATGTTAAGCAATGTGGGCGCTTGAAGTCCTGAATCTGGTCTGAATCATTTCTGACACTTTCTTTGCGCGGGCCGTTTTTTCGGCGTAAACTGACAAACACCTCCGTTTCGGACGAGTGATTTGGGGCTCCAATGTCGATCGTCTTCAAGTTCGGACCGTTTGAATTGGATCGCACCAATTTTGAGTTGAAGCGGAACGGCGAGCCCGTAAAGATCGATCGAACGGCCTTAGAGCTTCTTCTCCTTTTCGTGGAGCGCGCCGGCGCGCTCGTAACCCGGGACGAAGCAGTTGATCACGTGTGGGGCAAGGATGTATTCATCGAGCCGGATTCCTCGCTCTACACCGCCGTCAGGAAGATTCGCAGAGCGTTAGAGGGCGATACCGGCGAGCCGCAGTTTATTCAGACTGTTTCGCGCAAGGGATACCGGTTCGTTGCGCCGGTTGAGCAAACGGCGCCTCAACCGTTCAGCCCCGCGATGGTCAGAGAAGTGCCGGGTCGCCGGCACACAGTGGGCCGCGAAAAAGAGCGCTCGGAGCTTCGTGCCGCCTTTGAGTCTGTCGCAACAACCGGCCACTGCAAGACGGTCTGCCTTTCGGGCGAACCCGGCATCGGCAAGACGACGCTGGTCCAAGATTTCCTTGCCGAACTCCATGCGGGCCCTCCCTGTCATATCGGCCGCGGTCGCTGCTCCGAGCGCCTTTCGGGCGCGGAAGCATATCTGCCCGTGTTGGAAGCACTCGAAAACCTCCTTCTCGGCGACACTGAAGCAGAAATAGCGCGCACCATGCATCTGATCGCACCTACCTGGTACGTTCAAGTCGCGCCTCTCGCCCTCGACGACTCTTCCGCTGCACGCCTCCCGGCCTACGCCGGCGCCGCTTCGCAGGAACGCATGAAGCGAGAACTGGCAGCATTCTTCGCTGACATAAGTCGATTGAAACCGCTGGTCTTATTTTTCGATGACTTGCACTGGTCTGATATTTCGACGGTTGATCTGATCTCGTATCTCGCCGGCAAGTTTGACTCGCTGCGGCTGTTGATGTTGATCACCTACCGCCAGTCGGAGTTATTGCTCGCGAAGCATCCATTTTTGCAAGTGAAACTGGAACTCCAGGGGCGGGGTTACTGCCGCGAAATCCCGCTCGATTTCCTAAGCGCGTGCGACGTAGAAAACTACCTTGCGCTTGAGTTCCCTGCGAATTCGTTCCCCGCCGCTTTTCCGGCGCTTGTCCATAGCAAAACCGAAGGGAATCCGCTCTTTTTCGTCGATCTCGTACGCTACTTGTTCGACCGCCGAGCGATAACGCGAGACGGAGAACGGTGGGCGTTACTGCAAGGCGTGGCGGATCTGGCGCGCGAGCTGCCGGAATCGGTTCGCAGCCTGATTCAGAGAAGGATCGATCGGCTTGATGAGCAAGACCGTCGCCTGCTGATCGCTGCCGGCATCCAAGGCTACGAATTTGATTCCGCCATCGTTGCCGAAGCAATGGCCGTGGATCCGGTGGAGCTTGAGGACCGGCTGGAGACCTTGGATCGCATGCACGCGCTGGTGCGCTTCATCGGCGAACACGAATTTCCCGACAAGACATTGAGCCTCCGCTACCGCTTCGTGCACGTTCTATACCAGAACGCGCTCTGCGGCTCCCTCCGAGCCACTCGAAAAGCATTGTTGAGCGCGGCGACCGCAGACGCCCTCCTACGACATTACGCCGATCGCAAGTCACTCGTCGCCTCGGAACTAGCTTTCCTGTTCGAGACCGCAAGAGACGCTGAACGGGCCTCAGAGTTCTTCCTGCTCGGCGCCCAGAACGCCGCTGGACTTTTTGCAAATCGGGAGGCGGCCATGTTCGCCCACCGCGGCCTAGAGCTGCTGAAGGGGCTTCCATCCTCGCCAGAGCACACCTCGAGAGAAATCGATTTTCAAATGGTCCTCGGTTTCTCTCTGGGCCTGTCGAAAGGCCATGCAGCCGCGGAGACCGGCAGGGCCATGCTGCAGGCGCGAGATCTTTGCCTGCAAACGGGCGAAAAGCATCGGCTGGTTCCCCTATTGTGGGGATTATCGGCGCACTACCGGGCTGCGGGAGAACTCAGTCTTTCCCGCCAAATGGCAGAGCAGCTCCTGAGTTTAGCCTCGGACAACGATGATCCGATGCAGCTACTGGGAGCGAATACTGCGCTCGGCATCGCTGTCCATCACCTCGGTGAGCCTGGTCTCGGACTGGAGTACTTCCAGAGAGCGATCTCATTGGATACACCAGAACGCCGCCGTTCCGCTATCTTGCTTTACCGAATGGACCCTGGGCTGTACGCGCGAAGCGAGATTAGCCGCACTCTGCTGCTGCTCGGCTATCCTGACCAGGCCCGTTGCAGAATCCAGGAAGCCGTGGCGCAGGCACGCGGGACAAATCATCCCCGAAGTTTGGCGTTCGCGCTGGCGTTCAGCGCATTCGTGCATCAGTTCCTTCGTCAGCCGCAGGAAACCCTGCAGTTTGCTAACCAGTGCATTGCGCTCTGCGATGAGTACGGCATTGCGCACGAACGTGCATTGGTCACGCCGGTGCGTGGCTGGGCCATGGCCGAACAGGGTGAGATCGAAGGCGGCATTGCGGAGGCCATCCGCGGCCTGGCCGTTCAATCTGACATGCTGTCCTATATCGCACGTCCACAATTTCTTTGTCATTTAATCGAAGCATTTCGCAAAGCTGATAAATCGCGCGAAGCACTGGCGGCTGCCAACGAGGCGCTCGCGGTTGCCCAAAAGACGGGGGACCATTACTATGACGCGGAGGTTTACCGCCTCAAGGGGGAAATACTGCTTTGCGAAAATGCAGAAAACACGACCAAGGCGCGATCATATTTCCGTCATTCCGTCGACATCGCACGTCGGCAGGGCGCCAAATTGCTGGAGCTACGGGCAGCCACGAGTCTAGGGCGTCTGTGGTTGAGGCAAACCAATGAGGCAGAAGCGCGCCAGATGCTCGCTGAGATATATGCTTGGTTTGTTGAAGGATTCGACACCGCAGACTTGAAGGAAGCGAAGTTGCTTATTGAGCAAATCTCGGGCGAATGCCCCGGTCGTACGACGTGAGGGTCTGCCCTCGAAAGGCTGCCTAACCACGGCTTGCCCGACGCATTTCCTAACAGCAGGAATCTCCTAGGGACGGGCGATCTAAGGATGGATTCCTGTTCTGATTAAGGGGCATCAGAGCTCTTCACGGTACCGACATGAAGTCCTTCTGCGTTAGATTGTTCGGTCTGCTCGTCTGCTCTGCCCAGTCGAGGAAACTGCTCTTGGATCCAAGCCGGACCATGGTCGGCACCGGGGACATTCAGCGCCAATCATTCGGGACAACGAAATAAACGCGCAAACCCACAAGGATATGTAGTCGGCAATGCAGACATTGTGGAGACTCGCTGGGCGAATCGGCTTTCATAAGGCCTCAAGCCACGCCAAAACGGATGCGTCCCTGCGCCACAATGCCGCTCCACTACCCGTCGTATGGCCGATCGCCTCGGGCTTTTCGATGGCTTTTCGCTTCATCTCCAGATCTGTGGTCGCATAACGGCTAGTTGTCGTGACACTGGCGTGACCAAGCCATTGGCTGATTGTGAGGATGTCGACCCCGGCTCGCAGCAGATGTACGGCGGTGCTATGACGCATGCTGTGGGGGTGTAGGCGCTTGCTCGACAATGCAGGTCTTATCGC
>JAFATG010000109.1 GCA_019244055.1 Acidobacteriaceae bacterium
GCTTAGATCACTACTTCGGCAACAGCGATCAGATCTCTGCGCGTTACGCAACGTCCTCCGTGCACGAATTGGACCCTCTTCCGATAAACGGATCGGGCGTTCCGGGCTTTCCCGTGACGAACGACATCACGACGAATTCGGCTACTGCTTCGTATGTGCATCTGTTCTCGCCATCGCTGGTGCAAACAGCGCGAGTGGCCTTCTTCCGTAACGTCTTTTTGGAAGGGGCAGCAGCGAACCACAGTCCGGCGAGTGATTTGGGATTCAGCTATCAGCCGACGTTGCCCTCAGCGCTCGGCTATCCGTATCTGATCATCAGCGGGTATACGGATATCGGCAACCCGATTACAGGTCCGCAGAACACATATCAGAACGATTATCAGGGCTACTACTCGCTCGCCTGGACGCATGGCGCACATAACTTAAAGTTCGGCGGGGACATCGATCGCCAGCAGATTAATGTACTGTTAGGCATTGCGACAAACGGTTTCTTTGTGTTCGCGCCATTTCCGGTGAATGATTCCTTTGCAAGCTTTTTGGTTGGGCAACCAGTGCAGTTCTTCCAAGGAGGAGGCGATTTCAATCGGGGCTTACGGAAATGGATTGTGGCGGGATACGCGCAGGACGAATGGCGGGTGAATCCGAGGCTGACCCTGACGTATGGATTGCGCTATGAAGTGAACACGCCCTACACTGAGATCCGCAACCGGCTGAATGCATGGGCGCCCGGCAAGCAATCAATCGTAAACCCGAGCGCGCCCACAGGGCTTCTATTCCCGGGTGATCCGGGCGTTCCCGCAGGCATTGCGCCTATCGACTACCACGAATTTATGCCGCGCGTGGGCTTGGCTTGGGACCCGACCGGTGATGCCAAGACCACCATTCGTGCCGGCTACGGCATTTTTTACGACGGCTACACAAATGGGACGGGCGGCCCGTTACAAGCTGCGGTGAGTGCGCTGCCATGGACGGAGGCGTATCAGTTGCCCGGACCCGGCATGAACTTTGCCGATCCGTATAATGGCAGCACTCCGCCATTCGTGCTGCAACAGTTCGTGCGTCCCGCGACGATACTCACTGTTCAATCGGGAATGCGCCCGCCTTACTCACAGAATTGGGACTTCTCCATTGAACATGTGTTTGCAAACTCCTATCTGCTGGACCTTCGGTATGTGGGAAACAAAGGAACACACTTGCCCCGGTTTATCGAGGCGAATCCAGCGATCTATGGGCCTGGAGCAACGACGAGCAATGCCGATCAACGGCGTCAGTATGCGGATTGCGATACTTCGGGATCCTGTGCTTTTGCCTCGGTTGGCTTGATTGCGAATAACAACAGCTCGACGTACCACGCGCTCCAGGTCTCATTCTCGAAACAGTTGACCACGGGTTTGGCGTTCCAGGCGTCGTACTGGTGGTCGAAGAGCCTGGATTATGTTTCGTCGCTGAATATTGCAGGATCGGCGCCGACGCTGGTGGCAGGGGAAAACGATCTGGCCCAGAACCCGTTCGATCTTCGAGCCGAACATGGTCCCTCGTTGTTTGACGCAAACCATCGATTTGTATTCAGCGGGACGTACATGCTGCCAAGTTGGCGCACGGCGCCGCGCGTGGCCGGCCTGATCGTAAACGGATGGCAATTGAACACGATCGTGACGCTCGCTTCTGGCACGCCGTTTACCGTGTACGACAGCAACAACGCACCGATGCAAGGAAGCGCGCCGGAAATTACGGGCTTCTATTCGAGCCGTCCGAATGTGATGTCGGATCCCAATAACGGTCCGCATACTCCGAACGAATGGGTGAGCCGCCATGCGTTTCAGACGCTGACTCCGGCAGCGAATCCGGGGCAATTCGGCAATGAAGGCCGTAACGCGGTTCGCGGTCCCGGTCTGGCAACTGTAGATCTATCGCTGTTCAAGAATTTCCCGGTTACGGAGAGAGCCCGTCTCCAGTTCCGTGCCGAAGCGTTCAATACGTTGAACCATGCCAATTTGATGTTGCCGGAAAATGATGTGGCTTCCCCGGACTTCGGCCAAATTTTGCAAGCGGCTCCCCCGCGACTGCTGCAGCTCGCCTTGAAATTTCTCTTTTGAGACTGAGAATGCAGAGGAGGCCAGCGCAGTGGAACCGATGTTCTTGAAAGACGTCGAGCAGCACAAAGGCGACGACAACTATACGCGCGCCATCGAGATGATGAAGCGGTCCGCACCGGAGTATCCGCAAATCTTACACATGTTCTCCTTCAAGATGAAGGCGACCGTTCACCTCGAGCGCTTCACGCAGGAGATGATGCGCGAAGCGGCTCCCCTTTCGCCAGGGCTACGTGAGCTGATCGCGGCGTACACCTCGCATTTGAATCACTGTCCGTTTTGAACGAAAGCGCACGCCGCGGTCGCGGCGGAATTGCTCGGCAGCAAGGAACTGGTTGAGGGCGTGCTTGCCGATGTAGAGACGTCTCGCTTGTCTGATGCGGAAAAAGCCCTGATGCGGTTTGTTCGAAAGGTCAATCGTGAGTCGCATACGATTCAGCGGCACGACATAGAAGCCCTGCATGCGGAGGGCTACACGGACGAGGCAATCTATTACGCGATTACCGTTTGCGGATTGTTCAACTTCTACAATCGCTGGATAGACGCAAGCGGTGTGCACCCGATGAGCGACGCTGCCCATGCAGCGGGTGCGAAGCGATCTGCCATCCATGGCTACTCACGCAGTTCTCAACCCGTCCCCGAGCCTCCGAAGGAATGAGTGTGCGGGTACTCGTGGGTTATGTATGCAGCGGCCAGTGCAACGAGCCCGGTGGTGATGAGCGGCGTATTGATTACACAGCTCGTATCGAGCATCGTCAGAGTGAGGCAGAAATTGGTATGCGATCCGGTTCGGGATGAAACTCCAGCGTGACGAATTCCATGTTATGCTCGATACTCATTTCCCGCGAGGAGGATAGCAATGGCAAGCGTGCTGATTACCGGCACCAGCTCCGGTATAGGATTCGCAACTGCATTGGAGTGTGCACGGGCTGGACATACTGTGTTCGCTACAATGCGTAACCCGGCCCGCGCTCCACAACTTGGAGAGCTCGCGAAACGCGAGCGCTTGCCCATCGAGATTCGGACGCTTGATGTTGATTCTGATGAATCGGTTCGCGATTGTTTTCGAGGCATCAGCAAACCGATAGACGCGCTCGTCAACAACGCCGGCGTGGAGTGTCATGGATCAGTGGAAGAGCTGCCGATGGAAGCGTTTGTGTCTACGATGAACACAAACTACCTCGGTGCCGTACGCTGCATCAAGGCGGTACTGCCGAGAATGCGCGAGGCGCGAAAGGGCTGTATTATCAACATCGCCTCTGTGGCTGGGCGAATTGCGTGCTCGCCGTTCGGTCCGTACAACGCTTCGAAATTCGCGCTCGAGGCGATCAGCGAGGTTCTCGCCGGCGAAGTGAAGCCCTTCAACATTCGCGTTGCGATCGTCGAACCGGGGATGCAGGACACGAAAATGGCTCGCGAACTTGAGAACCCAGTGCCGTCAGCTTATGCTCAGGTGCCTAGATGGGCAGGGTTTTTCCGCGTTGCGCTTGCAAATCCGGTACCTCCCGAGACAACTGCCACCATCGTTCGCCACATCGTCGAGAGTGACACGTGGCAACTGCGCTATCCCTCGGGTCCGGACGCCGTGCCGTTTCTGAACTGGCGAGCAGGAATGACGGATGAGCAATGGGTTGACTGGAGCGCGCTGGACGACGAGGCTTGGTACGAGCGGGTGCAGAGCGACTTTGGATTGGACGCGCGCCCGAAGACCTCGGCTGCTTCGTAGGACGGGACTCGGAAACTCCGCTTGCCCCGATTTACGCCTTCTTGCTTACAATCACCGACTGCGGTGCTTTCGTGAGGGAGTGAAACTCGGAAGACGCGAATCCCGCGTTGCGGAACATCACATCATATTCGGCGAACGTGTAGGCGTCGCCCGCGGCTGTAGTGCCCAGCATCATCATGGCAAAACCCGCCGGGAACGGCGGCGATATCCGGTCCGGATTCGGTACGAACTCCAGTGTGACGCAGCGGCCGCCAGGAGCGAGCGCGGCAAGGATTTTCCGCATCAGCTTCTCGCAAGTCGGGGGATCGAAATGATGGAAAAAGTTTGTAACCAGAACGAGATCGTAAGGACCTCCAAACTCCACTTCGAAGGCATCGCCTTCCAGTATTGAATGACGCTCAGCGACGCCGAACTTCTTCGCGTTTTCAGTTGCCACGGCGAGCACGTTAGGCCAATCCAAAGCCGTAATTCGCGCCTTCGCATTTTGCTGGGCGATCATGATGCCGAACAGTCCGTGTCCGGCCGCAATGTCCAATACCCTGATCTCTCCATCGGCCGCAACGAGAACTGCGATCTCTTTTGCCGTCGGGAAAGCCATCGGCGTCATCTGCTTCGCGAAATCTACCCAGATTGGGTTGTCGTGACTGACGGTCCCCTCGTGCGGCAAGGTCGTTCGTCCGGTGCGGACAACCTCCGTTAGGTTGAGAAACGGAGCGATCAGGCGGGGGTCAAGGAGGAAACGCGCGGCGGTACCGAAATAGGCAGGTGAGTTCCGATCCAGGAACGTGCCCGAATCAGGCGTTAATGAGTATTGGCCGTCGTCTTTCGAAAGAAAACCGCTGATGGCGAGGTAGTCACAGAGTATGCGTACGCCGCGAGGAGACGCGCTGATAGCCTTTGCGATCGCATCGGCACTGCGGTTGCCGCGAGCAATTTGGGTGAACACGTCAAGCTCAATCGCAGCTTTCAACGCGGCGGATCGTTGATACGCGTTTAGGTTGTCTAATATGATTCCTGGATTCGGTTCGTGAACGGGCGTGCCTGTTGTGCTCATCAGCTAGATGATATAGGACGATGCTCTACGTGCAGTAATCAGGCTAACGTGATACGAGTTCTAACCTAGTCCAAAAGCGTCACCGCGCCACTGGCAAGGTCATAATAACCAGCGACGACCTTGAGCTTGTTCTCCTTCACCAAACCGGAAATCACGGTCGATGCTTTGCGCAGCAGGCCGCTTTGAATCTTCGCATTCGCTTTGACCGCTTCCTCGAGATTCGACCCGGCTTGATCGACCGCGGGCTGGATGCGCGAGTAGAGGGCCGTGATCTGCCCCGGAGCGTCCTTGCCGTGAATTGTCGCCTTCACGGCGCCGCAGTTGGCATGTCCCAGGACGAGCATCGCTTTAGTGCCAAGCACCGCCGCGCCGTATTCGAGGCTAGCAATGATCTCCGGAGAGACGACGTTTCCGGCAACTCTGGCGACGAAGATGTGACCGATGCTTTGGTCGAAGATGATTTCGACCGGAACGCGGGAGTCCGAGCACGACAGAACGGCCACGAATGGTTCCTGCTTTTCGGCCGTATTCTCTCTTAAGATCGCCAGATCTTCCGCATCAGCCGTCATACGGCGAGCGGTAAAGCGTTTGTTTCCCGCCATCAGCTCTGCCAGCGCAGACTCCGGGCTCAACGGGGTTTGGCCCGGTAAGCGTTGCGGAGTGATGGTCTGAATTCCCGATGCGGCCAGAAAGGCGGCTGCTATTCCGCCCGCCTGTCCGTGAAAGAACTTCCGGCGTGTTGCGAGCTGAAACTCGGACATTCCCATCGAAGGACCTCCTGCGGCCTGTGCAAAAATCGTGGTCCCATCAGCATATCGCGAATGTCCCTACAGGCAGTTAAAGTGTTCTCATGCGCCTGATTCTCATTTGTCTGGTATTCGCGTGCATCCAAGCATCGGGACAGATCGTGTTACGGATTAATGACGCGCCGACGGTCAGCCTTGATGTCAAAGATCTCACTAAGCTGCCGCGGCACACCGCTGCGTTGAACGAGCACGGCAAGCAAGTAAGTTATGAAGGCCCCTTGCTGCATGATGTACTCGTTTTGGGCGGCATCGACTTTGGCAAAGGGCTGCGTGGAAAACAGCTTTCGGCTTATGTGACAGCGGTCGCCAATGATGGTTATGAAGTTGTCTATGCCCTTGCCGAGTTCGATCCAACGGTTATGGACTCGGACATTATTGTGGCCGATAAGCGTGACGGGCAACCCCTCGGCGCGAATGAGGCGCCGTTCCGTATTGTTGTGCCGCATGATAAACGCCCCACCCGTTCTGTGAAGTTGCTTCGCGAGATCGATATCGTGCACTTGAAGAAGTGAACTGACCATCCGCGCCCAAGCAGAACCCGCACGAGTACTTAACGGGAACGCTGTCATCTATACTTTACATAGTCTCGCAATTGAGACAATCCTGATGTCTCAGCGGCACATGCGCTTAATTCCTGTCCTAGGCTGCCTTGTACTTCTTTCAGGCGAATCACCTCTGTGGGCTCAGGCCTCTGCCACTCTCTCGGGAACGGTCACTGATCCCTCGGGAGCAGTGGTCTCCGGCGCCAGAATAACAGTCAAGAACGAAGACACGGGAGCAGCCCGCAACAGCATCACCAATAGTCTCGGCCGATATCAGTTCTCCGCTCTGTCTGTCGGGCAGTATGAGCTTCGAGCAAATCAATCGGGATTTGCCGAGGAGATTCGCGCGGGAATTAATCTGGCGGTGGGCCAGGAGGCCAGCGTGGATCTGACTTTGCGGCTCGGAACGCCCAGCCAGCAGGTTACGGTAAACGCGGACGCTCCGATCGTGAGCGTCACTCCTGCCGACATTTCCGGTTTGATCGGCGAGCGGCAGGTGAAGAATTTGCCGCTGAATGGCAGGAGCTACGACGAGCTGCTCACTCTGAATCCCGGCGTGGTTAATTTCACGTCGCAGAAGACCGGTGGTGTGGGCGTTTCGAATTCAACAAATGGCAACAATTTCGCTGTTTCCGGCAATAGGCCTCAGCAGAATCTCTACCTGCTCAATGGAGTTGAATTTACCGGCGCCGCAGAAAACAACATGCAACCGGGCGGGACCAGCCAGGAGTTGCTGGGCGTTGATGCGGTCCGCGAATTCAACGTGCTTCGCGATTCCTACAGCGCCGAATACGGCAAGCACCCAAGCGCGCAAGTGTTAATCGTCACGCAATCCGGATCCAATCAATTACATGGATCTCTGTACGAATTTCTGCGAAACAATGCTCTAGATGCTCGCAACTTCTTCGATGGCCCTCCCGCGCCGGGATTTCAACGCAATCAGTTCGGAGGTTCATTGAGCGGTCCGGTTAAAAAGGACAAAACCTTTCTGTTCGGAAATTATGAGGAACTCCGTCAGCACCTGCACGAAACGGGCGTGGATCTTGTTCCCGATACCAATGCACGAAAGGGATACCTGCCTTGCAAGTTAGTTACCCCTCCTCCTAAAGCTTGTCCTGCTTCCGGATTGGTCTTTATCGGCGTGTCTCCGTTGATCGATGCCTGGCCGGTTCCTACGCCTGGCGCTCCTGACTTCGGCGGCATCTCGGAAGCATTCAATAATCCGCTGCAAACCATCCGGGATGACTTTGGCACCATGCGACTGGATCACAATTTTTCCAGCAGTGATTCCCTAAATGCGGTTTACACGATAGATGACAGTGCGGATTACACTCCGACGAGTACGAATTCCTACAGCACGGACGTCGAGAGTCTCCGCGAACAGGTGGCGAGCATCGAAGAGACACACATTTTCTCGCCCTCTCTCGTCAATACTGCGCGGGCCGGCTATTCCAGAGCCAGTTACTTCTTTACTGGTGAGCCGACACCGGGTACACCTGCTGCCGGACTGCCTGGTTTTTTAGAAGGGAATCCGGTCGGCGCAATCGTAGTCGGAGGTAGCGCTGCTTCGAACCCTACTGCGCAAATCGGGCTCGCCGGGAGTAATAACGGAAGCAATTTAAGCGTCGCCAGGAACATCTTCACATACGAAGACCGCATTTCCTGGACAAAGGGCAAGCATCAATTCAGCTTCGGGGCCTGGTTCCAGCAGTTCCAATCAAACGAAACGCTTGCGTTAAGCCAGTACGGACAGGCGACCTTCACGAGTCTGCAAACATTCCTCCACGGAACAGCTAGCTCGCTGTTATATGATCCGTCTCCAACTCCGCTGGGCTGGCGGGCGATCTTTGGCGCCTGGTATGCCCAAGACGTCATACGACTGAACCCGAAGCTGACGCTCTCACTTGGGTTCCGCGATGAATTCACAACCGGATGGAACGAGGTTCATGACCGGGCCGCAAACTACACGTACCCGAACGGGGTCATCTCGAGTGAACCCAGGATTGGAGGATCGGTCTTTACTCGCAACAGGGGCAAGTTCCTGCCACAACCGAGAGTGGGAATCGCCTGGAGTCCCTGGAGCGGCCGAACTGTGGTCCGTGCCGGTTTCGGCAGGTACAACGATATCCAGGACGCTCTCGGCTACCGAACCGATCAGAATGCTCCTTTCAATCCGACGTATAATCTTCCGAACGCTGCCGTTTCCCTGTTCCCGATCTCGCGCACCGCGCCCGTTCCGGCGACCGCGCGTCTTGTGCCGGGCGGAGTTCAACCCGATCTGTTTACCCCGACCCTGATCTCCTGGTCTTTCCGGATTCAGCAACAACTGACGTCGAACACAGCTCTAACGGTCGGCTATCTAGGGTCGCATGGATATCACGAACTGATCGGCATTGATGCGAACGAGCCATTCCCGGTTGTCTGTCCGGCTTCGCCTTGCCCGGCAATGTATCCGAGTAACTTCCCGGCCCCACTGGCGAATTCGCCCATTTTTCCGGGAACCTATTACGTCCCCAGCTCGGTAAAAGCGAATCCCGCGATTGCGAACACGTGGACCTACTTCTCGGAAGGCGATAGCTCATACAACGCGTTGCAAGTAGACCTAAATCATCGGTTCCAGGGCGGCTTCTCATTACGTGCAAGTTACACGTGGTCAAAGACGATCGATGACGGCGATTCCCCGAATGCAACCACCTCGGGAGGCGAGCCGGCCCTCGCTTCGAATCCCTTCGACCTCGGTGCGGACCGAGGACTTGCCAATTTCGACGTCAGGAATGTGGGAGTGATCAGTGCAATGTACGCTTTGCCCTTCGGCCACGGAAAGCATTTCCTGGCGCAGGTTAACAGCTTCATCAACGCACTCGCGAGCGGATGGATGGCCACTTCGATCGTGACGCTGCAAAGCGGCTTCCCTTTGACGCCCCAACTGAGCTACAATCCATCGAACAACGGCGACAGCCGGAATCCGGTACGTCCATTTGTGAATCCTCTGTTCTCTGGCCCGGTGATTCTGGGCAATGTGAATCAATGGTTCAATCCGGCAGCGTTCCTCCCACCACCAAATGGGAGTGGATTCTATGGGGACCTGGGCAGAGACACGCTGATTGGGCCAGATCTTGCCACTTGGGACTTTTCTCTGCTGAAAGACACATCCATTCGCGAGAGAATGACTCTGCAGTTTCGTGCGGAGTTCTTCAACCTGCTAAACAGGGCGAATTTCAACACACCGAACGCAGTTGTGT